>JAEOTI010000141.1 GCA_016839955.1 Candidatus Hodarchaeota archaeon
AATGAGAACATCAACAGGTTCGTAAGAAGTCTCTTTAACTCTGAAAGGATCAATGCAAATACGTTGTTTTGTTGAACTACTTAGAACAAACCCTGCATGTCCTAACCATTGGATTGATAAATTTTCATAATTGATCAATAATTAACACCAGTGACACAATTCTCTTAATATTTATCAATGTTCTGGGGTTGGATCAGTCATGATTGATGCAAATTACTTACTTTCAGTCAAAGCCCTTTTAACAAAGAAGTATAGTAAGGATATTATCTCGTTAATTTTATTTGGGTCAATGGTGGAGGATGATAGGAACACTGATTCATCAACGGATATTGATTTAATTGTTGTTCTTAAGGATTCGTGCCCCAAGAAAATACGCTCGGATCTGTATAGAGAACTTTTAGGGATACAGCAAAGATATGGGATGTATACGTCAGGATTCAAGGATTTCTTTATAAACGGACTCCAGAATGCAACAGGAATGTTCGTAAACTCCTTTTTGTGTTATCAATCAGATATTCAGTGTAGAAATTTTTATACAACCTTTAATGTGAATAAATTCTTTGCTTTTTTCCTTGCACCTCAGAGTTCTGTTTGGATTTCTTTGAAAAAACGCCATAAAATAATCATGGGACAAGATATTTTCAAGGAATGGCACGGAGAGCTCGTTGTGAGTACTTCAGACTTGATCCGATCATTTCTGATGAATTCGTTATTATCAATGGGTGCTCTGTGTCTTAGTACCCTCGGGTTTGATCTATCACATTTTGCCATGGAGTCAGTAAAATGGAGTTTATTCACTTGGAAGAATCAGAAGAGAATAAATTCTACCAAACTAATCGAAATTTGTAAGATTTATGGTTCTAGAGCTTCAAAGATCGAGAATCGAACTCTTTCAGCCTTTTTAGTATATAGAAAAACTAAGAAACCGAACCCCTATCTACTAATGCTTGCTCCTATATTTATCTTCAAATTACATTATAGTTTGGGTAAAAAAGAGGATTATCAGAGATAATTTAAGGGCTGTATATCTCTGGGGTGCGTGGAAACATGCTTGCTTCTCTAATATGGGGAAGATTAGCTATCCATCTGACTAAACGTTCAAAACCTAAACCAAAACCAGCATGAGGTGGCATGCCAAATTTAAACATTCGTAAGTACCATTCAAAGTTAGAAACGTCAAATCCTTGTTGAATAATTCTTTCTTCTAGGACTTCATGACTTGAAACTCGCTGACCACCACTCGATAATTCCCCAAAACCTTCTGGAGCCATAAGATCAAGAGAACGTGTGAGCTTAGGATTTTCTGGATTTTGAGCATAATACATGCCTCTAAGATGTACAGGAAATTCTGTTATGAAAAAAGGCTCTTTAAAGTGATTGGAAAGAGCGGATTCACCTGGTGCTCCAAAATCTTCGTCTGGATCCTCTTCAACACCAGCATCCAAAACAATTTTCTTTGCTTCTGGGAAAGGGATTCGCTTAAAAGGTGTTTTAGGAATTTCGATTGATCTATTTAATTGACTAAGTTGCTCGCTTCCCTCTGAATTCACAGTTTTTATCACTGCGACAATTAAATCTTCTTGTACTTGCATAATCTCTTTCTCTGTAGCAAAAGCAATTTCATTTTCAATTTGGAGAAATTCAGTAATATGCTTTGGGGTATGAGATTTTTCTGCACGCCATGAGGGTATAATTCCAAATACTTTTTCATGACAGGCTAAAGCTGCTTGTTTGTAAAATTGACAAGATTGCGCCAGAACAGCTGGTTGTCCAAAATAATCAAGTTTGAATTGTTCTGCTCCTCCTTCTGTGGAAGCAGTTAATATTGAAGGAGTAAAGATTTCGGTAAAACCATTATCTAAGAAAAACTTTCTTGTACCTTTTGCAATCAAGTTTTTTAAATCCATAACTGCAATTACCAATGGATCACGAATAGAAAGTTCCCGATAGGAAAATACTGTGTCAACTTCCATTTTGGTTTTCTTTTTTGTTAAATCAATAGGAAATTTTGGAGCGGATTCTGCATGAACACTAACGTATGTGGGTGATAGTTCAGCTCCGAGTTTTGATCGGGGATCTGCCTTCACTTTCCCTTTTATAGTGACTACAGATTCAAGTGTTAGCTTTTTACAAGTTTGCCATACCTCGGGTTGCACTTTTTTTTCATGCAGAGTAACTTGACAAATTCCCTTGGGATCACGTAAAGTAAGAAATATCAATCGTCCTTTATCGCGGATTTGTTGAACCCATCCACCAATTATAACTTCTTTACCGTCATTCTGCTCATTAACATCACGAGTGTTATGAGTTCTCCATTCAGGATTTACTGCATATACCATTAGCCGTTTCCTCTCAAGAACATCAAGTAAGTCAGGTCTCTAAAAAATTCCCCCTCGTCAAATATACAAACAATAAAAAATAAAGGATGAACAAATAATGTCATATATCGGAGAAGGAATACTATGCAGCTGTTTTTACACAATAAACCAACAGATGATGACCTTAATCTTAACCAAGAATTAGTTATTATTGGAAGCGGCCCCGCAGGCTTAACTGCAGCCATATATGCGGCAAGAGCACAATTAAATCCTTTGGTAATTTCAGGATTAGAAGCTGGAGGGCAATTAATGACAACTACTGAGGTAGAAAACTTTCCCGGTTTTCCAGATTCTGTTCAGGGTCCCGTTTTAATTTCACAAATGCGTCAACAAGCCAGTCGACTTGGAGCTAAATTTCTTGAAGATAATGTTATAGATGTGAACTTTAGTCAATCACCATTTCTAGTTCTGACAGGACAACATCAAATACAGGCAAAATCGGTTATTATTGCTACAGGAGCAGAACCAAAACGCTTGGG
>JAEOTI010000142.1 GCA_016839955.1 Candidatus Hodarchaeota archaeon
ATTCAGAAGGATATATTACCACGCTTGTTAATAAAGCTGATACAGATATTGATGGATTAGAAGATGGTTTTGAAATAAATATTACAAAAACTAACCCTCGCGACAGAGACACTGATAATGACGGTTTTACCGATGGAGAAGAATATAATAAAGGATTTGATCCTTTAAATATTGAAGAGCATCCTATAGAAACGAATAATGGAGATCGAGAGAAGAATTCCATTGGTTTTGATTTTATTATTTGTTTCTCTCTTTTTGCTATTTTCTATATACGAAGAAAAAAATAGGGTTTGAAAAGTGGAATTAGTGAGTAAAAGGAGACAACCTTTGAAAAGATATTTTATTCTAATCTTGTTAATGATTACTTGTATAGCCATAAATTGGAATTATCATGAAGAAAATGAGGGATTGGAAGAAAATAAAAGTAAAATTGCATTTTCTATTAACAAAACCAGTTCTCCACCTTTAAATTTTCATCCCATTTGGAAAAACACATTTCGATGTCTCCAAAATGAATATTACTCAATTGAGGAAAACACCCGACTCATTTCAACAGAATTTGCAGGTAGATGCTATATATCACTCAAAAATAAATGGGCAGCAGATTGGTTTGGTGATACGTTGGAAAACGTCACAGACAATAAAATTAACGCGGACACAGATTTTGGGGATCATCGGAATATTGTTGGCTTTTTAAGAGGCTCTGATACTCAAAGTAATAATTCTATCGTATTTTGTTCCACTATAGATGTTTACCAACTTTCACCTGGTGCAAATGACAATGCTGTTGGCATGTCAATCCTATTACAACTTGCTCAATACTTTTCTGAAAATCCAATCCCAGCTCATACATATTATATTGCATTTAATCATCAATATGAAGATTTCATGCCAAACCTTGGTCGAAAAGAAATAGCTGCATATCTTAAAAATTTAGATTATAACATTTCCATTATATATGATATTGGTCCTGTCCTTTTTGGTCCTGAAAAAATCTACGGGAACACCATTGTGATTTCTGCTGATGTTTCTAAAGGAAGTACATCGTTTTCAGCTCAATATGCTCACAAAGCTAGTAAAGCTGCAGTGGACTCATCATACGAATACGGCCTTAATGCATTATATTCTGTAAATCAAACAAGAGAAGGGCTATTCAGTGGTTTACCTTTTGTATCAGTCTCTCAATCAAATTCTGATGGTATTTCTGGCACTAATCAAGATTTATGGAATTCTGAAGGTTATTCCTATATTAGAGCAGCAGAGGTTTCTGCATCAATTGCTGCCTCCACAGTCTATATAGCTTACGCTAGATCGACTGGAGACCTTGATAAAGACGGATTAAAAGATTATGAAGAAATAGCATTAGGCACATATCCAGATTTAGCAGACACAGATGCTGATGGTCTTACAGATTATGATGAATTGAAAATTTATGGCACAAATCCCATTATGTCCGATTCTGATGGAGATCACCTAAATGATTATGTTGAATTATTTTATTGGGGTTCTGATCCTTTAAATAACGATACTGATACTGATGGGCTATCCGATTATGATGAAGTTGTAATATATGGCACCTCTCCAAACCAGATAGATTCTGATGGGGATGATTTGACTGATTTCCTTGAAGCTCATGGAATATTTGTTGGTTTATCATTTCCAGGTGCAGATAGCGAAGGGTATCTCGTAACTCTTCCTAATAAGGATGATACGGACATCGATGGACTTTTAGATGGATATGAGATATATGTTTCGAGAACAAATCCACGTGATAGAGATACAGATAACGATGGATTTATTGATGGCGAAGAAGTAAGTACAGGATATGATCCACTTGATATTGACGACCATCCACCAAAAAGAGGGATTCATAAGAATGAAGAAGGTCATTTCAGTTTTTATACATTTTTAGGTATTGTACTTCTATTATCAATTATCCGATGTAGTAAAAGAAGATAGATAATTCATTATATGATTGATTTTATTAAAATAGTTTAAACTCGTTTGGACGACCTCAGTAACTATGTTTTCGTCCTTCAATTACGTTTTATCCTAATCATCAACAAAATTTGTATAAGAAACCAATGAAGAAGACTAAATACTTATTTAATTGTCACTCTCAATGATTATTCGAAATTTTCTAGTTTAAAAACATAAAAAGACCTTTTTGTGGATTCATTCCCTTAGAATGTTATTTTTAACTATGTTTTTTGAAACCTTTTGTTAGTTAAAAGAAAGGTGGATTGAATTTATCTATGCATTTAAAAAACGTTAAAGCTTTTCTTGCCGTATTTTTTAGCATTCTTTTCTTTATTTCATCTTTTTGGCTAATAACTTCAACCAGTTCTGCTCAGGAAGATGAAACTACTTATTTTTCAATCTCGTTGCTAGTTTCAAGCAATAATGCAGATCTTTTGAAAGCTGCACAAATTATTCAGGGAGAATTTTGGAAGATAGGTATTGATACTTCACTTGATATTCGTCCAGAAGCTAATGTGATGGACCGGACTTTCAAAACTCCAGGACATTTAACTTTTGATGAGGGTGGATTTGATGTTGTTTTTTATGGCTGGTATGATGGATTATCCGCCCCTTCAACTTTAATTCAGTTTTTTAGTAGCGATGAAATTGGGAAGGGTTTTGGAAATTTCTTCCCCTCATCTGATAGTTTATTGGATAGACGTTTAGAATTTCTAGGAACCACAGCTGATTATGAATCCCGAGTCCAATTAGTTGAATTAATTCTTGACCAGGTCGTTTGGGATATTCATCCAATGACAAGTATCTATCAGGAAGAAGAGTATTTTGCCTTAGACTCCGAAATAAGCGGTTTTGATCCAGTTTTTATGAGAACAGAAAAGATCGAATTCACTGATGATCAAACTACTTTAGCAATTAGTGGGGTCTCAGCTCCTCAATATTATAATCCATATCTTTCAACTAGTTATTATGATAATTTGATTTCTCAACAAATTTTTGATGGATTACTTGGTGGGGATGAAGATTATAACTATCATCCACTTATTGCTGCAGATATTCCAGAAGCCATTAGTGGTTGGAATCAAGTAATCCAAAGAAATGTTGATATTGGCGAAGGTTTACTTTGGGAAATAAAAATCCGTCCTGATGTTTATTGGCATGATGGATATGGCTATACTAATGAAACTATTGGTGTCGACGATATTATTTTTTCCTACAAAGCAGCAATGAATAGTCAAGTTCGGCCCTCATTCCTAAGCATATTACAAAAAGTCTTTGGAACGAATCCAATATTAGCATTTGAAGAAGAAGATAATGAAACAGTGTTATTTCATCTTGATGAAAGTGTGCGTGAACTATCGAGCTTTACACGGAGAAAAATGGAGGATCTTGGTTTAAGAGACTTTTACAGTGATCGTTTCCTAGACTTACCATCAGTATTTTCACTTCCTATTCTTCCAAGACATATTTTAGACCCTTTCTATGACAGTACGGGTGAAGGGGAAGGTCTTGGAGGTTCTGGTCTTACCGCAGACGGAGCTCCCATCCCTGGATATAACGAATGGCGTTCTTCATCGGATTTTAGTTCTGGTAGTCGATCTGGTATTTATACTGGTCGAGCAGTAATAGGAACTGGTCCATATCAGCTAGATTCCATCAACACTACTGGAAGAATTATTGAAGCAAGTAAGTTTCCCCTTTACTATAAAACAATTGATGATAATGAATATATCAACAAACCAGAAACTTTTCAATTAGTATATGGTTATAATAAATACGATACAGAGTATTTACTCGTGAACGGAGATATAGACATTATTGATATTAACTTTGACATTTTAGAAGATGTTGTATACTTACAAAGTGAGCCTAGCGTTAAGATTCAGAAGAAACGTGGTTGGCAAATGTACGGATTAGGCTACAACACTTTTAATCCTTACATAGCAGATCCGAATGTGCGTTTAGCGATTTCTCATATGATTCCCCGACAAGAGATCACAGATTATGTACTAGGAGGACTTGCTCACCCTTCATTCGCCCCTCTACCTGAACAATCACCATATTGGTCCGAGAATATCCCTCGAGTATCATATAATCTTACTGGAGCTTGGGATTTTATGGAAAAAGCAGGTTACGACATGAGTGACCTTAGAGCGCGTGTGGAAGGAAAAGATGGTACTTCTGGTAGCATACTGCCTATAAGTGTTGTATTTTTGGCTATTTTTGCTAGTGTGATAGTGAAACAAAGTAAAAAATCCAAATCTGTGTAATTGAATATTTTACAAAGGATTCCTTAACTGATGTTAAATCATCGTTCAATCCTCTTTGTATTTTTGGGATTTTGTTGTTTATTTTGTGTAACACACTCCGAACCAGGCTATGCTCTTGAATTCGATATTCAAGGTAGAAACCATTTCAGGTACCTTGGAGTAGTAAGTCAGGTTGAAGGGATAGCTTGGGGATTAGAAACTATAGATTTTGATCAGGATCAACGGCCTGACCTTGCAATAGGTCTACAGAATGGTACTGTATCTATTTTAATGTACAAAGGGTTAGGGGTTTATACAAAAACCCAAAGCATTCATGGCTTAGGATTAGAAGCTTTTGGTCTTACATCGGGAGATTTGACTAACAATGGGTATCCAGACCTTCTTGTAGGGAATAAAGCGGGAGAAATCATACTCTTAAAGAACACATATGGGAATGGTACATTTATTTTACACGATGAGATCATCGCAGATGTTGGAGCTGAAGCATTCGGTTTAGTAATAGGTGACTTTCTCAGAAGAGGAACCCTTGATTTTATTGTTGGTAATTCCGCTGGTCGTATTTTTTATTATCAAAACAAAGGAAATTTAACCTTTGAACGTGAAAGTTTAGGAGCTCCGATTGATGTAGGACATAATGCTTGGGGATTAGATGTCGCTGATTTTGATTTGGATGGTTGGTTAGATTTAGTTATTGGTGACACTGATGGTGAAGTTGAAATATTTTTTAATCATAAAAATGAATCTAGTGCCCTAGAATTTTCAACGGAAGCTTACCAACCAATTGGAATACGGAATCCAGTGAGAATTGGAATTAAAGCTCCTAGAGATCGAACAATTGGCGTGAATGCTTATGGTATTGCTGTTGGAGATTTTGATAAAGACAATTTCCCAGATGTTCTAGTTGGAGACGGTATTGGAAATGTTGCGATTTTTTATATGGATGAAACTGGAAAATTACAATGGGCAGGGTACATTACTCATGCAGAGTTTCCATATGGGCTGGCAGTTGGAGATCTCGACTTAGATGGTGATGAAGACGTTCTAATTGGAGCGGGGGCGTCTGAATACGGACAACACGGTTCTGTAAAACTGTATCTGAATATTCCAATACAAACTTCTGTTGATGATGGTAGTTCATTATTGAATATTGAGTCTAGAGATTTAACTGCGTTTTTTATTGTTATAGGAGTAGTAATAAGTGTAATTATTGGTAGTGGCTTTGTAATTACTCTCTATTGGTATGCAGCAAAACTGAATACAACTGCTTCCTTATTATTAAAAGAAATTAATCGAGCTTTATGGATGGCCGTGAATTATTCTTTTCAGAATATCTGGAGAAATAAAAGAAGGACAATTACTTTAGCTATCGGTTTTCTTATTGGTGGTGCATTGGTTTCTACAGCGTTTATCTATATTGATACTGCGCCCCGCTTAGGAATTCGGACCGCATTACAAGACCTTTCTTACGAAATACAGGTTGAACCTGGTTTTCCTTGGAATGACCATACAATTTTACAAAATATTACAAACTGGGTACAGGATTCTAAATTAATTGCAGATATGCAAATTGTTTATCGAACATTTTCTCTTTTTGGTTCAAATAG
>JAEOTI010000143.1 GCA_016839955.1 Candidatus Hodarchaeota archaeon
ACCTAGTTCAATCGGGCAATTAAGCAATCTAGAGGATTTGGATTTAAACTATAATGAAATTGCTCATCTGCCTGATTCGATAGGACAATTATCACACTTAAAGTATTTAGAATTAGAAGAGAATAAATTAACAACCCTTCCAAAAACTCTGAAATCTCTAAAAAGTCTTAAAAGTCTATCTTTAGAATGTAATGAAGATTTAGGTGAGAAAGCAGTTAATTTACACACTTTTGAAGAGACTCAAGCATTTCTTGCAGAGTTATAAGAGGAAAATCCATGATGCTTACTCAAGTAAGCATCTCAGTTCTACAACTTAATGCGTTGTAATTACCATGATTATCATAGTGGATTTCGGTAGTCAATACGCCCATCTTATCACTAAACGAATTCGCGAATTAGGAGAATATACGGAGCTTAAAGATCCCTCAGACTTAGAACAACAACTGGATCAAAATAATATCAAAGGCGTTGTCTTTTCAGGGGGACCTCGTAGTGTTTATGAAGAAGACGCTCCAACAATAAATCCCAAATTTCTAAATATCAATATTCCAATTCTGAGCATCTGCTATGGTTATCACCTGGTTGCGAAATTAGCTGGTGGAAAGGTTATTTCAGGAGATCGCCGCGAATATGGAATACAAGATATTACATTGGACAACCAGAATGATTTGTTCGAGGATCTTTCAACCACTGAAACTGTCTTAATGTCTCATGGGGACAAGATTATCGAACTTCCAGAAGGTTATCACGCAATTGGTTGGTCCAAAGACCAGATTACAGCTTTCATGAACCAAAAACAAAAGATCTATGGTTTACAGTTTCATCCAGAAGTCACACATACCCCTAATGGGCGTAAAATCTTAAAAAATTTCTTAAAAATTTGTGGAGCGGAATTACGATGGCGGGATGATGTGTGGTTAGAGAAGCAAATTGGAAAAATCAAACAATTTGTAAAAAACCCAGTTTTAATGGCTATTTCAGGCGGAGTAGACTCTACTGTTGCAGCAACAATAATTAAAAAAGCTGTTCCTGATAAACTTCATTGTATATTCATTGATAACGGTCTTCTTAGGAAAAATGAAGCCAAAAACGTAAAAGAGTATTATCAATCCATTTTCAAGTATTTTCATTTCATAGATGCCTCAGAGGAGTTCCTTTCAGCACTCAAAAATGTTGAAGATCCAGAGAAAAAACGTAGAATAATTGGTGAAAAATTCGCACGTATTTTTGAGACAGAAGCAAAAAAACTTGAAGCTCAGTATGGGAAATTTGGATTCCTTGGTCAAGGAACCATCTATCCTGACCGTATTGAAAGCGCGAAAGCGAGTACTGGAGCAGATATGATCAAAACGCATCATAATGTTGGAGGTTTACCGGATGATTTCTCACTAGAATTAGTTGAGCCTCTTTCGGATCTCTACAAATATGAGGTTCGAAGAGTCGGTAAATTATTGGAGATTCCTGATTGGATTCTTAAACGTCATCCCTTCCCAGGACCTGGTTTGGCGGTACGTCTTCTTGGTCCAATCACAAAGGAGGCTCTTGGTGTGTTACGGGATGCAGATGCGATTTTATTAGAAGAATTAGAAAAGCGGAATTTGATGGAAGAATTTTGGCAAGTATTTTTTGTACTTCTTCCGATTAAAGCAGTGGGTGTAATGGGAGATGCTCGAACTTATGAAAACGTTGGAGTTATTAGAGGAGTTCAATCTGAAGACGCGATGACTGCATCGGTGCCTGCTTTGGACTTGCATCATTTTATTGAGATTGCCAATCAGATTGTTAATGAAGTACGTGGTATAAACCGTGTAACCCTCGATTTAACATCAAAACCTCCAGGAACGATTGAATGGGAGTAAATTCGACTTTTTTGAAGGAAGAAAAACTTCTTAATTTCTTAGTAACTTAAGGAAACTATTTCCATTAAGTAATGTCTTTATGAGAGGATTTATGTTTTAGTTTATCTCAGGTAAATGGAAAGCAAAAAGTGTAATAATAGATGTTAGGAGTTTTTTTCTCCATGGAGAACAATCAAAATCTAATTGATGGGTTAGTGCGTTATTTTAAGCTCGGGAATTATGCTTTAACTATAGAATATCTAATGAATAATGATCTTAAGAAAAAAAATTTATTAATTATAGTTGAAAAAGCTCTAGAGAAAATTGGGACACTTTTAGAAGAGGAAATGATTTCAATAACCCAAGTCTATTTGTCTAGCTTTATCGTACAACAAGTCATTGATTATTATTTCCCAGTCTCATCATATATTGAGGATTCGATTGGAACTATTGTTCTTGGAACTATGGCTGATGATAATCATTCATTGGGAAAAGATTTAGTCAAACGATTTTGTTCAGCATTTTTCACTGTCCATGATTTAGGAATGAATGTTTCTCCAGATCAATTCATCATAGCGTCAAACAAACATTCAGCAGATATTATTGCAGTGAGCGCAGTCATGTTGAACGCTATTCATAATATTGAAAAGTTAAGTAAAGCTTTAAATGAGTCAAGATGGACAAAGAAACCAATTCTCATCGTTGGAGGAGCTCCCTTTAACATTGATCCAGATTTATGGAAAAGAGTTGGAGCTGATGCTATGGTTTCTAACGCTTTTGAAGCTCCACGAATATTTCGCGACTTATTAAAGGGAAGGAGATAAAATGAACGCTTTAGAACGAGTAGTTACAATTTTAGATCATAAAGAAGCGGATCGAGTTCCATTCTTTAATTTCTTAACGATTCATGGTGCAAAGCTCCTTAATATGTCATATAGAGAATATTTTAATAAAGCAGAGAATGTTGTACTTGGTCAAGAAAAATTAAGAGAAATTTATGGACATGACTGTTTCTATCCTTACTTTTATGCAGCTACAGAAGTTGAAGCTTTTGGTGGAACCTCTGTAGAAAATAAACATGGTCCTCCCCAAGCTGGGAGACCTCCATTCAAGTCTTGTGAAGATGTTCTAAGTAAAGATTTACCAGATCCCAACGAGGTTTTTTCATCGACTCTTTTTGCGACAGAAACCCTGGCAAAAAAATATGGGGATAAAGTTCCAATAATTAATGCAATCATCGCTCCATTTTCCCTGCCTATAATGCTTGTCGGAATGGACAAATGGGTGGAAATAATTGTCAAAACACCTGAAAAAGCCCGTGAAATTCTTGAATTTTTGACTCCTTATCGAATTGAAACAGCTAACGTGTTTTTTGAATCTGGTGCAACTGCATTAGGTTATTTTAATCCTATGGCGTCCCCTCACATGGTTCAATTGCATGAATACAAAGAAATTGCATTTCAATGTGATAAAAACATTTTGAATAAAATCAATGGACCAGCAGCCTTTGCACTTGCGGGGTCAAGGGCAGAACCTTTAATGGAGTTAATAGTTGACAGCGGAGCTGCAGCGGTTGTTATTAGTTCGCATGATAATCTACAAAAAGTAAAAACAAAGTGGGGAAGTAAGATCAATCTTTTTGGTAACCTTAACAATGTTGAAATGGAAAATTGGACAAAATATACCGCTGATCGAAGAATAAAAAATTGTATTGATGCTGCAGCATCTAATGGAGGTTTTATTATTAGTGATCATCATGGAGATTTACCCGAACGTGTCACTAATGATATCCTAATCCAAATTCGGGATTCTGTAGAAAAATGGGGTAAATATTCTTAGTTTTAAGAATTGGATTTATTTGCATAATAAGGATTCATCATTGAATATTATAGATAATCTCAAGTGGAATATTTAACGATTTCAACTCTTTCCAGCGATTACCAACACCAATCAACGACAATAATCCTATAGGAGTAGCGCCTCCAGTAAGAGTTAAATCAACAAGTTTTCTTTGAGTTCGGCCTGATCGTACAACATCATCAACAATCAGAACATGCTCATTTCCCATTAATCGACGGGGAACATATAAAGTTACCGTTCGACTCGTAGTTGCTTCTAAATCTATACTAAGAAAATCTGTAATCCCAGCAGGCTTACGTTTCCTTGCATATAAACAAGGGATACTAAGCGTAGTAGCCATTGCATAGGCAAATGGGAGTCCATCAGTCTCAACAGTTAATACAAGATCAGGTTGGTAAGTAAGATTACGGAACCAATTTCCTTTACTAACAAAAAAAGCAATGATTCCAAGTTTACGAGTATCATATAATAAAGAAGTTGCATCCACAATTGTCTCATTATCTGGAGTTTTTCGGATTTGTATGTTATCTTGTACTAACGTCGTTAATTTCTTTTCAAAAAATGGAAAGAGTAAATTCAGGTTTTTTTTTGACGGAAAGGATGATCCAAGCCTATACTTAGATAGATAAGTCTTTATAATATCTATTCGCATGTTGGGAAATATGTTCTGCTTTATTTCTTCTGCTAATTGTGTCAAAGTTTGAGAATAGGTAGTATCTTTGCGAGTTAATTCTTCTAACATTGCTTTGAGTGTAACTGAGGCATGAAGTTGTTCATTTCTACTTATTGAGACCTTTTCAGGTAATTTCAAATTAATTCCAACTAAAAGTTTGACAACTTAAAATCGAAAAATTGCTATATTTTGAAACACATAAGTTAAAATATCCGACATAATGTACATAAGTACTCATTAGTTGCATTTATTTACTATCTATTTATAAATCCTTACTTGAAAAGTCAAATAAGGATTCTTAACGCAATACATGGAGATTGGGTTAAAGTATGCCAATTAAAGGAAATTTACTCCACGAAGGAAAGGCAAAACAAGTTTATGAAACAGAAAAACCTGACCAGGTTATTATGGATTTCAAAGATAGCTTAACAGCAGGAGATGGAGTGAAAAAAGGATCTTTTCAAGACAAAGGACGGTATTGTACACAGATTTCCAAACTCCTTTTTTCGAAATTAGATGAAAGTGGAATCCCTACTCATTATCTTTCTGAGTTATCGGACCGTTCTTTACTCTGTAAAAAAGTAGAAATTTTACCAATTGAAGTAATTGTCCGAAATATCGCTGCAGGTAGTTTTTGTCGCCGATATGGAATAAAAGAAGGAACAAAGCTAAAAGAACCTCTTGTAGAATTCTTCTTAAAAGACGATTCACTGCATGATCCTCTTATTCACACAGAAGCAATTCTAGCTCTTAACTTAGCAACTCAATTGGAGTTAGAACTTTGCCGGGCTTTAGCATTAAAATGTAATACAATTCTCCAGAAAATATTCAGCTCCCTTAATGTAAAACTTGTTGATATGAAGTTTGAATTTGGCAAAGATGCATCTAATGCGTTGATCCTAGCTGATGAAATTACTCCCGATACTATGCGACTTTGGAATGGAGAGGATGGAAGATTAGATAAAGATTTATTTAGGAGGGATCTTGGAGGAGTTGAGAATGCTTATCAAAAAGTTTTGTCGCTTCTTGAATCTGCTGAATACGTTACGGAAAGAGTAGACCCCTTTAAAATTGTTGTAGAAGTATGGCCGAAACCTTCGGTTCGTGATCCTGCGGGGGATGTTACTCTAAGATCTCTAGCAAATTTAGGGTTTGAAGGAGTTCATAAAGTTAGAATTGGGAGGCAAATTCACCTTGAGTTTGATTCTCAGGTTGATTTTCAACAAATCAATCGTATGATTAGTGATTTACTCAGTAATGAACTGGTTGAAGAGTCACGGGTGCGGATTCAAGGATGACAATCGCAGTCTTACGTTTTCCAGGTACAAATAACGAATTAGATGTAATGTGGGCACTCAAAGATCTGAATACTAAGGGAGAATTAATACCTCATTTTAACGCCAAGATCTTGTCAGAAAACAGGTTTAAGGGAGTAATTGTTCCTGGAGGGTTCTCTTTTGGGGATTATTTACGACCAGGGGCTATTGCAGCTCGAACAGATTTAGCAACTATTTTGCGTGAATGTTCAGAATCTATCCCCATTTTAGGGGTGTGCAATGGTTATCAAATCTTAACTGAAATGAGACTATTAGATGGCGTCTTACTTCCTAACAAATCAACAAAATTCATTTGTAAGTGGATAAATCTTAGATTAGAAAATTCACGATGTAAATTCTTCCCAAACATGGAAAACAAAGTTCTAAAACTTCCAATTGCTCATTTTGAAGGAGCATTTGAAGTTAAGGATATCAATGAATTTTCAGTAAGTAATAAGGTAGTTTTTCGTTATTGTGATAATAATGGAAACATTTCTGACGATTCCAATCCTAATGGATCGATTCAGAACATTGCAGGCACTTGTAGTGAGGATGGTAATATTTTAGGTCTTATGCCTCACCCTGAACGTGCTGTGCGACATGTACAAGGATCTCAAGACGGAAAAATCATACTAATAAATTTCTTGAGGTATGCTCAAAATGCTTGAAGAACAAGAACTCCAAGCTATTAACCAGTATCTTGGTCGATCCCCCACACGTGAGGAAGAAGCAATACTTGACGCAATGTGGTCAGAACACTGTTCTTACAAATCTTCATTACGATGGCTTAAGTTATTTAGAGAGATTGCTACAGATCGAATGGTATTAGGTCCAGGTGAAGGTGCTGGTTTAGTTCGTCTCAGTAATGGTTTACTCATTGGACTTGCCCTTGAATCTCACAACCACCCTTCTGCTATTGATCCAGTCAATGGAGCTGCTACTGGTGTGGGGGGTATTATTCGCGATATTGCAAGTCAGGGATGCAAACCAATAGCATTACTCGATTCTCTTCATTTTGGTCTTCTTTCTTCTCCCCGATCTAGGTTCATCTGTGAAAACGTCGTCCTAGGGATTTCCAGTTATGGAAATTGTGTAGGACTTCCTAATTTAGGTGGGGACTTAGAATTTTCACCTTCCTTTGAAGATAATTGTCTTGTTAATGTTATGTGTGTGGGTTTAGCTCACCCAGATAAAATTATTCGTAGTAAAGCTGAAGTTCCGGGATCTAAACTCATTCTTTTTGGATCTACAACAGGTCAAGATGGAATTGGTGGCGTGACGTTCGCCTCTGAGGAATTGGTTGGTGATGCTTCAGAGGATAGATCTGCAGTCCAAATCGGTGATCCTCTAGCGAAAAAGATCCTAATTGATGTACTGGAAGAATTGATTCACGAAAATGTTTTATTAGGATTACAGGATCTCGGAGGCGGAGGACTTGCTTGTGCAACATCAGAATTGTGTGAAAGAGGAGGAACTGGAGCAGATGTTTATCTGAATAAAGTTCCTTTACGAATTGACTGTATTAAGGACTGGGAAATTATTATTTCGGAATCACAGGAACGTATGTTAGCAGCAGTTTCTCCGACAAACGAAGATAAGATAATTTCAATCCTAAAAAAATATGAAATTCCTTACGCAACAATTGGGACGGTTAAAGAAGATAAAATAATCAGGGTATATGGTCAAGAGGGAGAAAAAGTAGCAGAATTATCACCAGAATTTATCGTTTCAGGATTTCCTGAACCTAAGAGAGATTTACCTGAAATCTCCCAAATCGTGAAGACCTCATGGACTATAGATTTACCTATTAAAGATCTAGTAGATAAATTACTTACAAGTTCAAATATCGCTAGTCGAGAATGGGTTTATCAGCAATATGACCAGCATGTTCAGGCCCGAACTGTTTTGGCTCCTGGGGATACTTGTGGAATACTAGGAATCGATGAAGAAATTAGCTTGTCCTTAATTCTTAGCACAAATTCCTTCCATGCATTGTTGAATTCATTTGATGGCTGTGCGAATTCTGTTGCTCAATGCTATGCTAAGCTATGTGCTAAAGGAGCCGAACCGTTAGCGGTTGTCGACTGTCTTAATTTTGGTAACCCTGAGAAACCTGACTCTTATAGCCAGTTTGTTAATGGTGTCAAAGGGATTGCTGCTGCTTGTGAAATCTTTCAACTTCCAGTGGTTGGAGGAAATGTTTCGTTCTATAATGAGTCGACAGACCGACGAATAAATCCCACTGCAACTATTGGAATGGCAGGGGAACTTAAACTGGCAAATTCTATTCCGGATGGGCATTTCACAACTCCGGATGGGATCATAGGAATCATCGGAGAGACAAAACAAGAACTAGAAGGATCGGAACTTCAGAACATTTGTTTAGGAAAAGTTGAAGGCAATCCACCAGTATTTGATGGCCCTACTTTCAAAGAGAATGCACAAGCTGTTTTGGCTTTAATTAAGAAAGGGATGATAAAAAGTTGTAAACCAGTCGGAAGAGGAGGAATTCTTGTTACAACATTGAAAATGCTATTCCAGGCATTCGGGGGATTTTCTCTAGACCTCAATATGATCCCAACTTCCGATTCTTTAAAAAATACTGAAATATTATGCTCTGAAACCTATGGTCGGTATTTAATTGAGATAAATCCTCAAAATCAAGAAAAATTAACTTCTATTCTTACAGAGAAAGGTATAAACTTTGGAATTATTGGAAAAAGAACTTCAGACCGTGTTTTAACAATTAATGGAGAAGAAATTCATATTGATGATTCCTATACATCGTGGAAAGACACTCTGGGTAAATTGATGGGAGAGTAAAAGAATGGTTGATATTCAGATTATTGCAGGAAGTCAGAGTGACGAAAAAATTATCAAAAAAGTCACAGATGTTTTAGATCAACAGACAATGGTATCTTACAGAGTTGATATCTCATCGGCCCATCGACAACCAGATAAAACTCGAATTTTAGTTCAGGAAAGTCCCGCGGAAGTTTTCATTTGTATTGCAGGCCTTTCAGCAGCTCTTCCAGGTTATGTTGCTAGCTTGACAATGAAGCCTGTTATTGGTGTACCAACCTCTGCTGCATTAGGAGGATTAGATTCTCTTCTCTCTATTGCACAAATGCCTAAAGGAGTTCCAGTGGCGACGGTTGGAATCGACAATGGTGCTAATGGAGCACATCTTGCCTTACGAATATTAAATTTAAAATTAACTTCTCAAGATACTCCTCAGACATATGCTGAAGCTGGTGTTGACCTAAATCAAGAGAAACCATTCCTAGACATATTGGGTCAGTGGACAAGAAAAACGTTTGATTTTGGTAAAGTGACGGGAAATTTTGGGCATTATTGTAACGTTATTGACTTTGGAGATCATGTATTAGCACTAACAACTGATGGTGTGGGAACAAAATTACTTGTAGCGGAAGAGGTTGGAGATTATTCGACAGTAGGCATTGACTGTTTGGCAATGAACGTTAATGACCTTCTTGCAATGAATATTACACCCTTAGCGTTTGTTGATTATCTAGCTACAGACTCTCTCAAATCAAATTATGCAGAAGAGATTGGAAAGGGACTTTACGAGGGTTGTCGTCAAGCTAGAATTCCTTTACTTGGAGGAGAGACAGCAACGATCCCTGAAATAGTAAAAGGATTGGATCTGGCAGGTACCGCTCTTGGATTTGCTAGGAAAGACCGAGTAATTGATGGAAATAAAATCCAACCTGATGATACCATTTTAGGTTTAGCATCTTCTGGATTACATTCGAATGGTTATACCTTAGCTCGCAAGGTCATTCGCTCAAAATATTCATTAATGGATAAGTTTGGAGATCATCGAACAGTCGCAGAGGAATTACTTACTCCTACTCTCATCTATAGAGATCAGATTGAGAAAATTCAACACTTAGACATTCATGGTCTTGCCCATATTACTGGGGGAGGATATACAAAACTCCACCGCCTTACAGATTATAACTTAATTTTTAACAAGTTTCCACTCAAGTTTAAGTTAATTTTTGAAGAGATCCAAAATATTGGAAAGGTCAAACCAGAAGAAATGTTTCAGACATTCAATATGGGATTTGGATTCATCATTATTTTACCCCAATCACAGATTTCTGAAGCTTTAAGCCTCTTAGAAGAAGCAAACGGGGCTTGTCATTCAATCGG
>JAEOTI010000144.1 GCA_016839955.1 Candidatus Hodarchaeota archaeon
GATGCCCTGAGATTGGTATTGATGCCGATGACAAAAAGAGCATAATCCAATGTTTTATCAGAAAGCAGTTTTTTTATGGTCTGGATATGCTTTGTGGATTTGATTGGGTCAACTTTGGTAACGGAACCTATTTTAGGGTGGTTGTAATTTTCTCCTTTGATCATGGAATCCCCCTTTATCTATGCTGATTAAGTTATTGTCACATTATATATAAAACTTAATAAGGTTGCAAGCGAAAAATTCCAACAATGGAGCAAAAAATGCTTTAACTCACTGGAATATTGTCAAATACAGAAATATTTGACTGATTAACTATTATTTGAAAGTTAAGGAGTTGGGTTAATGAAATTCGAACCGGAGGTCTTTTAGATAAATAGTAGTGGAAGAACCAATTATTAGAAGAACGAAACACCACCACAGGAACCTTAATAATGAACCATTCATTTAATAACCTATTAGAAAAATATTTAACAGATGGCAAAATGCGCAGTACGAAAACTCATCAATTAATCCAACATTTCAGATCAGCGGAAAGCCTTGAAGAAAAATTGAACATTTCAACTGCTATTTCTGTTCTCACCATTGCCTATATGATTGATGATTCATCCCTAGCATCAAAAGCGTTAGCGATAGCGAAACAAAAGAAAAGGAACTAACATCTGATTGGTCAATTCGGATTCTATGAGTGATTCTGTGGGCAGATTTACAAAATTTGAAGTAAGTGATCACGGCTACATTATATAGAATTGATTTTCATTGAAAATAAAATAGTCATAAAATATATACTGTGTATATACGCTTTGATGAAATTTAATCCTTAATAATCTCTTTGATGAACAAATTTTTCTGATATATTCTGATAAATATGTGTGTGGCTGTTTAGTCAAATAAATAGCATATTCAAGAAAGATAGTAAATTCTCAGAATATATCACGTTTTTTTAGCACCTTAAATTTCTTAGAATATATCTCAACTTTTTTCTCTTTTTAATCTACTGAAACAAGTCGAACTGTTTTAAACTCATTACCATCTAAAGTAATCATACTTAGTTCGACAAACAGTAATAATCATCCAACATTTCTTCCTTAGCTTCTGCTTCATCCATTCGTTTTATTAATTCATTCTTATCAAACTTTCCATGAATGAAATCCTTAAAAATATGACTATATCTAAATTTTTTCTTTTTGAATTCTTCATATTCTTTAGAATCGTCTAATGGATGTAGATAAGTTCCAAATTGCCCTGTTCGTTTATCTAGATCAATTGCTACATAATCATCATCTACCTCATAGACTTCTTCATCAATGAGATAATCATTTAAAAACTTTCCTGTTACAAACTTTTCAGCTTCTTTTTGATTATTAGCTTCAACAAGAATGGTTCCACTAAATTTATATATAAATCTTTTTTTCATAATATCCTCATAAATTATAAATTAATTTGACTTCATTATCTTATTATATTTATAATTGATTATCAGTCTTTATCGTTATTTATCAGTAGTTTACATGAAAAAATATTTAAAAACATACAAATGTATACATCAGATGGAATATATATCGGCATATTCTGTTTAGACTTGAGCACTTAATTATTTTTTTTCTCAATCTACAACAACAAGTCGAACTGTTTTAAACTCATTACCGTCTAAAGTAATCATTTTTATTTCACCAAAAAGATCACAATCATCCAACAATTCTTCATTTTCTTCAGCTTCAGCCATTCGTTTCATTAACTCATTCTTGTCAAACTGGCCATGAAGAAATTCATTGAAAATATGATTATATTTCAATTTTTTCACTTTGAATTTTTTATATTCTTCAAAATCGTCTGTTGGGTGTAGGTAAGTTCCAAATTGCTCTGTTCTTTTATTTAAATCAATTGCTACAGATTCAACATCTATCTCATAAACTTCTTCATCTATTACATAATTATTAAGTGACTTTCCCGTTACAAGCTTTTCAGCTTCAGCTTGATTATCTGCTTCTATCAAGATGGTGCCTGAAAATTCATACAAAAATCTTTTTTTCATAACACTCCTTTTAAAAATTTAAATATATTTGACTTCTTTCACATATTATATTTATAATTATTACTAGGCCTTTAACATTATTTATAGGAATTTTCCATGCAAAAGTACGTAAAAGAGAAAAATGGAGATTCAATAGA
>JAEOTI010000145.1 GCA_016839955.1 Candidatus Hodarchaeota archaeon
GCTGTTTCTTTATCTACTTCGACACGTTAACTATTGGTGAGCTCGTTGCTGCAAATTTATTACTGACTACTCTTGTTGATCCTACCAATCTAATTTTCTGGGCAACTAACGATATGATGAGTGGTTTTGCTGCGTGCTCGAGGCTTTTTAAAGCTTTATCTAAGGGAAAGAGTGAAAAACATAACGACTTAGTTAAAAATTGGCCCTTAAATTTTGAAGGAAAGGTAGAATTTAAGAGTGTATCTTTCTCCTATCAAGATGATGAAGATAAGACCCCCACTCCCGTCGTTAAAGAATTGAATTTCACCATAGAACCTAACCAAAAAATTGCTCTTGTTGGACCCACTGGTTGTGGAAAAACTACTCTCGCAAAATTAATTATTTCACTATATAAACCAAAAAAAGGAAAAATACTCTTAGATAATGTCGATATTCAAGATTACCCCTTGGAAGTATTAAGGAAGCACATAGGTTATATAGAACAAGATGTTTATTTATTTCCAAGGTCTATAAAAGAGAATATAGCTTTTGGGAAACCTACCGCGTCTGATGAAGAAATTATAAGAGTGGCAAAATTAGCACAAGTAGATGATTTTGTAAAAAATTTTACCAATCATTAGGAAACAATAGTAGGTGAAAGAGGAACGCGGTTATCTGGAGGCGAGAGACAAAGGATCGCAATTGCACGAGCACTTTTAACTGAGCCTGAGATTGTGATTCTCGATGATTCAGTATCAGCCGTCGATAGTGAAACGGAAGAAAAAATTGGAAAAGCTATTGAAAATATCCTAGAAAATAGAACCACAATTATTATAACTCACCGTTTAAATACAATCAGGACTTCTGATAAAATTATCTTACTTAAAGATGGAGAGATTAAGGCAGAAGGTACCCATCAAGAATTGATTAAGATTTCAGAAGACTATCGGCGTATTTTTGGAAAGCATATAGAATTACCAGAACCAAATAACAATAGAATGGGTGGATAACTTGGGAATTTACTCTAGCATAATGAAGGAAGAAAGAAAGCGAAGGTATTCTGATCGAGAATTATTTTCACGTTATATTAAAAGATTAAATCCCTTTAGAAAAAGTATTTTTTTAATTGCTTTATTTATTTTCATCTCTACAATCGCCGAAATAATTAATCCTCTAATTGTAGGCTATGCTATAGACGAACTGACTTCTATAAATAGCAATATGATGATCATAATTATACTTAGTTTTACGTACATATTATTATCTACAATTTCTGGGTTAATGTTTTTCCTTCGTAGAAGAGAATATGGCAAGTTTGTTCCTTTTTTCTTGGAAAAACTTCGAATGGATATATTTAAGAAGATCCAAGAACAAGATATGAGCTTCTTTGATAGATATCAGAGTGGTGCTTTAAATACAAGAGTATCTAATGATGCTTTGGACTTTGGAGATACCACAGCATTAATTTCAGAAACGGCAGGAAATTTTTTGATTAGTGTTTTTACGTTTACAATTCTCGCAATTTTAAATCTTCAACTTGCGTTAATAGCTCTAGTTGCCGTACCCTTTGTAATCCTTTTAATGTTTTCTCTTCGGAGCATTGCGAGATTTCTTAGTAGGGCATATAGAAGGGCAATAGAGGACGTTAACAATGCGATGGTTGAATCTGTTGAAGGAATTCATGTTGCTAAAAGTTATGGACAAGAAACAACAATTTCGAATAAATTTAATGAAATAAATAAGAGATATTTTAGATCAACTTTCAAATTGACAGCTACAACTCACCTTTGGAGACATATTTTAAATCTAATTGCTTCCATCACCTTATTAATTATTTTATTTTTTGGTGGACAACTTATAATTGGTGGTGATATAACAACTGGGACAATTTTTACCTTTGTTCTTTATCTCCAGAGATTTTTTCGGCCAATTATCGTTTTAGCTACGTTTTTCCCTCAGTTAAGTGCGGGTATGGCTGCATACGAACGTATTCTTGAAATACTCGATTCTGAATCGAATGTTAAACAAAAACCAGATGCAATTGAAGTAGGAGAATTAGAAGGTGAAATTTTATTTAAAAACGTAGACTTCTATTACCGAGAGAATGAATGGGTATTGAAAAATTTCAATCTCAGCATTAAAAAAGGAGAGAAACTAGCAATTGTTGGACATACAGGAGCAGGAAAAACTTCCTTGGTTTCACTTCTAGCAAGGTTTTATGAATTCCAAAATGGGACGATAATAATTGATAATAAAGATATTAGAGATATATCATTAAATTCATATAGAAAAAATATTGGAACTGTCCAACAAGAAGTATTTCTATTTTCAGGTACATTGGAGGAAAATATTCGATATGGGAAACCTGACGCTACTGAAGAAGAGTTATGGAATGCTATAAGAACTGTTCATGCTGAAGAGCTTATTAAATATTTACCTGAAGGATTAAAAACTCGAGTAGGTGAAAGAGGGAAAGGTTTATCTACAGGTCAAAAGCAAATTATAAGTTTTGCAAGAGCTATCCTTAGCAATCCCAGAATTCTAATACTTGATGAGGCGACTTCAAGCGTAGATGCATATACCGAAACAGTTATTCAAGAAGCACTTCAACAACTATTATCCAATCGCACATCAATTACTATTGCCCATAGACTATCTACTGTTGTAAATGCTGATAGAATTATTGTAATGGATCAAGGGAAGATAATAGAAGAGGGTACTCATCAAGAGCTCCTTAAAAAGTCAGGGAAATACTCTCAATTATATAAACAGTTTTTTGAATATCAAAGTCTCGATTGGCATAATTAAATAAATTAAATGGTACAGTTATAGTGAAAAATAAAGCTATAGAAGAAATAAAAGAAATCATTAATCGTGAAACTAAAGCGTGGAACGATCGGGATGTTGATCTTTTAATGACAGTTTTTCATCCTGATATGGTTTGGCCATGGCCTAAATCTTCTGAATGTCATGATCCAATGGATTGGGTATTAGAATGGGGAAGATTTAACTACGAAAGATGGCGAAATGGCTGGTTAGAGCTATTTAATACGCATGAATTACTTCACAATAAGCGGGAAACTAAAAAGATTGAAATTACACAAGAACTCGATGGAGCCTTTGCTGTAGTTGATATTGATACTTTATGGCTAGA
>JAEOTI010000003.1 GCA_016839955.1 Candidatus Hodarchaeota archaeon
AGTATTACTTCTGATCAATGCCAAGAGAATGTCCATTGCATTTCTTTCATTTGATAAAATGTCGTATAATTGTTGATAATCAGAGTCTTTTCCCGTATTTCTCTCCAGTTCACTCAAAAAGGACTTGATCAACCCTTGGTTATTTAATAATGAAAAGTATGTGAATGTTATCGCTAAATCAGTCCCGAATTTGGATTGAAATTCGAATTCACCATCAATCAGAGTTTGAAGCTTTTTCATTCTAATTTCAGGATCAGTTATTAGTGGAAGTAGAAAAGCAGAACATATAATTGCTATTCTACGGCTCTCTTTACTTGTCAAGTTCGGAATAATTTCCGTAAGAAAAAAATTTAGAGCGATATCTCCACAGTTTGCATTGATTGCACTCAGAGTATAACCAACAAAGAAAATCGTTGGAGAATTTATTCTAAATGATTTGTAAGACTGCATGATAAATTTAAAATCTTTCTCTGGTGATTTTGACTGCACACCAAGCAAACCCATACCAACTGTAAGACCCTGTTTGACATGTTCGTTCTGTTTTCGAATTTTCTTCTTCATTTCACTATTGATCTTCCGATGGTATTTCTTATTGTTTGAGAAATTTGCATTAATTCCTTGTCCCAAAGCGGCTGCAAGTTTGATTGAAGAAAGAGGATCCTTGAAAAATTTCTTCAACTGCTTTTGTTGGGATTTTGGTTTTTTAGACGGAGCTAGTAGGGATGAAAAAGCTAGTCCAACAATAGCTGATCGACGTACAGCAATATTCTGGCTTCTTAAGCATTTTTTGAGGAAATTATCCCTATCCTTTTTTTTTATATTTGGGGTAAAACCCAAGGCCAAAGCAATCGCTTCTTGTTCCGTCGATGAAACAGTTTTCAAACGATCTATTAGTACTTCAGAAAAGGGATCTTGATTCTTCAAATAAAATCTTCACCTGACGAGATATTAGTTACACACTCAAAAATAACAACCTTATATCTTAAATAAGTTGTTGTGATGAAATTCCATTAGAATGTTTCAGGATTCCTCAAAATTCATTTACAACTGAAATTAAGAAACAGAATTAGTTCAAAACATTAGACAAATAACATTTGAATACTTATGAAACTTGCTTTTTTATCAGTTTAACAGGGCGATGTGAACGTATGTCTTATTCTAATATTGATGTTAAAACAAAGAACTTCATCACAACAATAAAAATTAATCGTGAAAAAGCATTCAACGCTTTAAATGAAGAAACCATTATAGAATTGAATACAGCAGTAGAGGAAATATCTAAATCTCAAGAAACAAAAGCTGTCATTATATCTGGTGCAGGAAGCAAAGCTTTTATCGCAGGTGCAGATATTACAATGTTCCTGAATAATTCTCCACTTGGTATACGAAAAGTGATATTGCTATTACAGGATGTTTTGAACAAGATTGAGGATCTTAAAGTCCCTGTAATAGCTTCAATAAATGGATTTTGCTTAGGAGGAGGTTTAGAATTAGCAATGGCATGTGATTTGCGAATTGCAAGTGAGAATGCAAAGCTTGGCCAGCCTGAAATTAAATTAGGCCTTATTCCAGGAGCTGGAGGCACACAACGATTATCAAGATTAGTAGGTAATGGACTAGCAAAGGAAATTATCATGTTAGGGGATAATATTAGCCCTGAAAAAGCAAAAGAGATTGGACTAGTTAATTGGGTTGTACCTGCTGAAAATCTTGACCAAGAAACAAATAAAATCGCTGAACGTTTAGTTGAAGGTCCTTCGTTTGCATTGAACATGGCAAAAGAAGCAATCAATAGAGGTACAGAGATGTCGTTACTTGATGCTATTAGAATGGAAGCAGAATTATTTTCTCTATGCTTTACTCATGAAGATGTACAAGAAGGCGTTAATGCTTTTTTAAAGAAACAAAAACCCGAATTCAAATAATGTAGATGACTTAAATGGGAACTTTTATTCCTTGTTTGAAGAATTTCGAAAAATCTCTCCTAATTGATTATTCTAAAGAGATTA
>JAEOTI010000146.1 GCA_016839955.1 Candidatus Hodarchaeota archaeon
ACACCTTCTGAGCCGGTGGAGTAAGTCGATTGAACTCAGGAAAAAAGTCCTGCATCGTCCAAACATAGTTCTCCTCATTCCGTCGAAGAACGATATTAGAAAACTCCATTGCTTCTGCAATGACTGTCACAACATATCCTAACTCAATTTCTTTCTCTTTCTGTTGTACTTTTTGTAAAGCCTGTACAAACCAATCTGCTGTCCCAGTTCGGATATAATAATGAGAGGTAATTTTACCAAGTATGGTTGATTGAATTTTGCCTTTGACTATTTTAATTAGACCAATTTTAATTAAATAATCAATATCCACGTCTACCTGTTTTTGTAACTCTCGTCGGACATTCTGACAACGTTTCTGCAATAAAATAGCATGAAATGTTCCTGTTAACCAGTCCACTGCTTCCTCTCGACTGGTAATTGCCCCATCGACAATCTCCGCAAGGAGATGTTCTGTTGAATTATCTAAGAATGTAGAATTGAGAGGTTTTCCTGTCCGTAGAAGATAATTAATGTCTTCTACTTCGTAATCAAAGGCAATAATATATGCTTCTCCTTTAGTATCATAATCGGGTCGTCCAGCTCGTCCTGTCATTTGTTTTAAATCACTAGACGAAAGCATTTTCCAACCTTCTTCTTTTGTATCATAAAGACTTGTATCTCGGATAATAACAATTCGAGCAGGAAGGTTCACTCCCCAAGCAAGAGTAGTTGTCGAAACTAATACTCGAATATGCCCTTCTCGAAATGACTGTTCCACAATATTCCGATCATCCCTCGGTAAGCCTGCATGATGGAATGCTACTCCTGTGGCTGCATAATTCTGTAGATGTTTTGTTTTATTTTTCTTAGCAAAATATTGAGCATCATCCGTAGCAAAATACCCAAATTGAGCAGGTTCGTTATATTTTCCATCCCAAGTATCCAAGAGAAAATTAGCTAACTTTTCTGTCTCTTTTCTTGAACGGACGAAGATTAGTGCTTGAGCAGTGTCATCTCTCAAACATTTATTCAAAATGGAAACGACTAGTCGATTTTTTTCCTTACCAACATCACTAACATTGCGCTGATAGGGAATACTTTCCAGTCTCGTAGTCAATGGTACTGGTCGATCCATATCATCGAAAACCAGAGTGTTTTCAGGTTGTACTTGTAACCATTGAGCTACTTCAGAATAATTCGGTACGGTAGCGCTCATCGCAATAATTCGTAATTCTGACTCTTGTAATTTGGCAATCCGTTGAAGACGAGAGACTAACGCTTCAAGAGCATCACCTCGCCCTTCACTATCTAACAGATGAACTTCATCAAGAATGAGCAATTTCACCTGAGACACAAACGTATATTCAGGTCGGCGCCATTTCCGACTAGCACTATCGAACTTCTCCGGTGTACTAATAATTAGATCATAAGCGTTCAATTCATCAATAGTCTTTGGGGTCTCTTCTCCAGTAAAGACCACTGAGGAGATACCTGATCGATTTTCCCACGTCTTTGCTTTTTCGTAAGTCAATGCACGCATGGGAGCAAGATAAACTACTTTTCCTGACTGGTTTTGAATTATTTGTCGAAGAATTGCAGCGTTAGCAATTGCAGTCTTCCCTGAACCAGTTGGGGCACAAATTAGAAGGTTTTCATCTGATCCTAACGCTTTTGGAAACGATCGTAATTGAACTTTTGTAAATTGATCAAATGGAAACCAATCTTGAAAATCAGGAGGGATTAAATTGAAGATGGCTTGTTGGTTATTTTCAATACCTAACATATCTCTCGCCAAAATCTATGTTTTTAGATCTTTAAAAGCGAAAGATGTGAAATGAGTTGTAAGGATTGAAAGTGGACCTTCTTAATCAGTGGATATATTGTATTTCAGAATAAAATTTGTAAATTCAGTTGGCTTATTACATTTTATAATCATTTCAATCATGAAAAACTTTTTATATTTTATCATAAAGTATATTATTGAGTTTTATGAAAAGAGTGATCAATCTCATAATAGTCTTGCTTGTGCTATTTTCAGGTTTAATAGCTGTAAAAAATGGTGTAAGTCAACAAAACCTTTCAGATAATAAACCTGAAATGCATTTCAAAATTACACTCCTCGATGCTTCTCATATATCTAGAGTCCAATCTGCTCAAGTAATTAAGGCTGAGCTTTGGAAAATTGGCATTGAAGCTGATCTAATTCATGTAGGCTATGATCTTTTTATTCCACGGATGTATGAAACCCCTGGTTACAAGCCTTATGATGCTGGTGGAATTGACATCGCTTTTATTTGGTGGGAGCCTACTAATCCACTGATTCTTAATTTAAATTGGTTTTATCATCAAAATGCGTTGAAAAATGGAACAGGTACTACAGGAAATTGGGTAGGTTTAGATGATAAACCAATAAGTGATATGATTGATGAAGTAGAGAGAATTCCCGATTTCACAAAGCGGCAAGAGTTGATTGTAAAGATTATGAATCGAGTGATCTGGGATATTCACCCACAAGAAGGTATTTACCATGAAATAGACATTTATCCTTACCAGGATATTGTAAATGACTTCGATGTTAAAAGATGGGCAACCAAACAATCCAATGTTGCTGAAATGTCACTTAGTGTTGGTAAAACATTTACATTTGCAGGTCAGGCTGGATGG
>JAEOTI010000147.1 GCA_016839955.1 Candidatus Hodarchaeota archaeon
AGATTAAAAATCTCTCCACGGGTTTGTGGATTATTGAAAAGTTGAATGTATGCCTTTGAAATGTCTCGGACATCAATAAAATCTCGGCAAGCTTTTGTATGATTTATGAATAATGTGGGTTTTCCAGATTTAGAATTGCTTACAGAACTTACTAATTGACTAACAATCCGTGGAACTACAGCAGATGATGATATTTGAGGCCCAATCAGATTGGAGGATCGAACACAAATGACGGGTACATTATACCGTTGATGATACTCAAGAGCAAGCTTTTCCTGCAAAAGTTTCGAGTAGCCATAAAAAGAACGTGGGATACATAAATCATCTTCTGTTGGGGGATTATCTGGATTGGTCTTACCATATTGTGCAACTGAACCTACTACTAAAAAACCATCAATTGGAATTTTGGTGGACACAATAGATTTTAAAAGGATTGCACATGTCAAAACATTAGTTTTTATCATTAGGAGGGGATCTTCATTTTGCATAAGACCAACAAGGTGAATTATTCTGTCTGGAGGTTTTTGTGAAATAATTTGATAAACTTCTTCTTCATTAAGTAAATTAACAGGCTTAAACTTGGTCTGTTTTGAATGGCTGAAATGAGGAGAATCTACATCTAAAATTAGAATATCGTCGTTAGGAAAATCTTTTTGTATCGTTGACACGAGATACTTCCCTGTAAAACCAGAACCACCAGTAATAAGCCATTTCACTTTTTTCCCTCATTTTGGGAGAAAATTCTCAACCATGGATTCAAACTCATTAAGTGCTTCTTCATAATCCTCTTTCCTCCCAATATCGAGCCAAATTCCGTTATATGGAAAGATTTTGGGTGGAAGGTTTCTTTCAAGAAGCCTCCACATCAGATTTGGAATGTCGAGATATTCATTGAATGAAATGTGTTCTAGGACTTGTCGATTCATTACATATACGCCCATACTGACTTGATAATCCATAATTGGTTTTTCGATGTATTCAACCAAATTATAATGTTCTTCTGTCTTTAGAATCCCTAAGTCTATTTCAACTTGTTTTGTGAATGATGCAATGGTGACCAACTGGTCTGACTGGTGATGAAAATCAAATAACTTCTTATAATCCAAATCTGTTAAAATATCCCCATTCAAGACAAGAAATGTATCGTGCAAATCATCAATAAGGGATAACGGGCCTATCGTACCAAGATTTTCTTTCTCTCGTGAATATGTTATCTCTAATCCCCATCGTTCCCCTGTCCCAAAATATGCTTGAATGAGCTCTGCTAAATACCCTACTGCTAATGTGATCTGATCAAATCCATAATGTTTAAGTTGTCGTAGGATAATTTCAAGTATTGGAATATTACCCATAGGCATAAGAGGTTTCGGTAGAATTGCTGTGTAAGGTCGAAGACGCCGACCTTTACCCCCAGCCATTATTATCGCCTGCATCATGGGAAACTCCAAATCATTCAAGAGAATTCATTGAAAGAGTCACTATATTTTCTAAAATAGTCAATTGATTTTTCAATCCTTGTAAGAGTTTATATTTAAGCTTCCAATCTCTAATTAATATGAATAGGCTTACAACACATCAGAGATAAGGCACATCACTATAGAAATTGTTTTTTAATTCCCATATTTAGTATTTTCCCAATGACTCTCTTGAAGTCACCTACAACCGCTAAACAATCATTAATTATATCTTCATATCAGCAGTCAATCTTTATTGTATAATTATTGATCTCTTATGCAGTAAAATAAAGCTTTTATCTTAATAATCGCTGAAGCTGGAGGTTTCACATTTTATAATCCGATGATAGAAGAAAAAAAGAAAGTGATTTGTAACTTCTCAACCAAAAACATGAAAGAATAAGAAAGAAAAAGGAAAGAAAAATTGGGTTGTATAATATGAATTTATCAAAGAAGCGAATTTTAGTAACTGGAGCTGGTGGGTTTATTGGAAGTCATTTAGTAGAAGCTCTCTTAGCGAAATTATGTTATGTTCGTGCCTTCATAAAGTACAATTCCTTAGGAAACATCGGGAACCTCAAATGGTTAAATGAAAAACCTAAAAATCTAGAAATTATCTTTGGTGATATAAGAGATTATGGTTCTGTTGTCCAAGCTATGAAAGGATGTGATATAATTTTTCATTTATCTTCTGTTATTTCAATACCATATTCTTACGTAAATCCTGTTGGATATTTTGATACTAACGTAATTGGCGCAATGAATGTTCTTGAAGCTTCAAGAAAACTAAAAATTGAACGAATTTTGCATACATCCACAAGCGAAGTATATGGTACAGCCCAATATATCCCAATGGATGAAAAACATCCCACTATAACCCAATCTCCTTATTCAGCAAGCAAGTTATCGGCAGATAATTTAGCTTTGAGTTATTTTCTTTCCTTTGGTGTACCAGTAGTTATTGTACGGCCATTCAATACCTTTGGTCCAAGACAATCCCCTAGAGCATTTATTCCCTCTGTAATTTTACAAGCTTTAACAAGTAACGAAGTAAAGATGGGTGATTTGACGCCAACAAGAGATTTAACATATGTCACAGATACAGTAAATGGTTTCATCGCTCTTGCTGAGACAGATAATGAAGTCCTTGGAGAAACGTTTAACCTTGGCACTGGACAAGAACAGATTGTTGGAAAAGTAGCTGAAAAAATCATTTCATATATAAATCCAAGTGCAAAAATAGTTAGAGAAGAATCAAGAATACGTCCGGAAAAGAGTGAGGTAAAGCGGCTCTGTGCTGATACTAGCAAAGTAATGAAGTATACAAATTGGAATTGCCAATATCAATTTGATGAAGGTTTAGAGAAAACTCTTGAATGGTATAAGAATAATAGGCATACAATGGATTTTCAAAGCACTCTGGTTTGAAATAGCTGCAATGAATACAGTTATTTTTCCGAAGATTGATTAAGGAAATTCAGCACAAGTTTGAGAGAAAAGAGAGTCAAGAATAGATTCAATAGATTTAGTGAAAAATAATGTTTTAACGAGAAGTAAAAAAATGGTTGGCAATAAGAAAGTCATTGTAATAATACCAGCTTATAATGTGGAAAATGAAATCTCTTCTGTTGTCTCGAGAGCTCTAAATTTTGCGAATATAGTTATTGTCGTAACTGATGGATCAACTGATAATACGAAACAAAGAGCCAGAATAGCTGGGGCTGTAGTTCCTCCTTCACGGAGTATAAGGGGAAAAGGTAATGCAGTTAGAAAAGGGATTGAAGAGAGCAGAAAAAGTTCTTCCGAAATTATTGTCTTAATGGATGCTGACGGTCAGCATCTCCCAGAGGAGATCCCGAGATTGATTACCCCCATCATAGAAAATGGATATGATATGGTAATAGGCTCAAGGATAATGGGACAGCTTAAAACCTCAATGATAAACATTTTAGGAAACTTTGGTCTTAAAATCATTTCCTTCTTGGTAACTTTACGATGGATAAGCGATACTGAATCTGGATTTCGAGCTTTTAAGACAAAATGTTTATACTCATTGTCGCTTTCATC
>JAEOTI010000038.1 GCA_016839955.1 Candidatus Hodarchaeota archaeon
ATGAGTCACTGAAATTATCCATGCTCCTCGTGCTTTCATCTCTTCGATATTTCCTTGTAAAGAAACGGATGTTTCATCATCTGGAGCCACAAAAATCACGGGAAAACCTTTCTCGACTAAAGCAATTGGTCCGTGCTTCGATTCTCCTGCAGGGTAGGCTTCTGCATGAATATACGAAATTTCTTTAAGTTTTAAGGCTCCTTCCATAGCTGTTGGTAACGAATTTCCTCTGGCTAAGAAGAAAGCACTTCTAGCAGGTTTTAATTTCGATCCTAGGGAGTTAGCAACTATTTCTTGCCGTAAAATAACCCTATTCATCTCATTCGGTATTGATCTAAGGCTTCTAATAGCCTTTTCAAATTCATTTGGCAAGAGAATTCCATATTCATGGCTAGTTGTTAAGATCAATTGATTAAGAAGTGCAATTTGCGTTGTATGAGTCTTTGTTGCTGCTACTCCTATTTCAGGTCCTGCCCTTGTGTACAGCGTCACATCAGACATTCGTGGTATAGTACTATCCATCACATTCGAAATGGTAATAATTTTAGTACCTTGGTCTTTAATCCATTTAAGTGGACGGATGGCGTCTATGGTTTCACCAGACTGACTGACTGTGATACAAACTGTTTCTTCATCAAATAGTTGCTTATATAATTGTGCTTCTGATGCGATAATTGATAAGGGAGCTTTTCCAATGATACGTTGGATACTATTAGCGCCATGTAGTGCGGCATGATGAGATGTCCCACAAGATAATGTGATTACCCGTTCAGCAGCCCCTAGCAGAGTGCTGGCTAGAGATAATGCAGAAGGAGCGATTGCGTGGAGAGTATTCCGTATTGCTGTAGGCTGTTCATGGATCTCTTTCAACATGAAATGTGAATAACCGCCCTTTTGGGCCATTTCTGCGGTCCAAAGAACCTTTGTTGGTCGTCGATGGACAATGGTTCCTTTAGATTCAATCACAACGTAGGAAGATGTCAATGTTACGATGTCATCATCATGGAGAATGATTACTTCTTTAGTTTGATCCAAGAATGCAGGAATATCGGAAGCTACAAAATTCTTACTTTTTCCAAGTCCTATAACTAAAGGGCTCTCTCTTTTCGAGAGAATAATTTTATCCGGTTCATCAGAGAACATAACGACAAAGGCATATGACCCTTTTACATTTTTTAAAGCTTCAGAAAAAGCTTTTTTCAGATCCATTCCCTTGGAAATATACTCTTCAAGGAGATGAGCCATTACTTCCGTATCAGTATCAGACTGAAACACATGACCCAAAGCTTGCAATTCAGTACGAAGTTCTAGATAATTATCAATGATTCCGTTATGAATGACTGCTATTTTTCCTGAACAATCAGTATGTGGATGAGCATTCCTTCCTAGAGGAGGTCCGTGGGTAGCCCAACGAGTGTGACCCATACCAATATTACTCGCTAAAGAACTGAGCTTCAGGCGATTATTTACCTCATCAACGGTTCCTGCATCTTTTCGAAGCTCAATACCTGATTTACTAAGGACAGCGATGCCTACACTATCATAACCACGATACTCAAGTCGTTTTAATCCACGAGTTAGTATTGGGGTTATGTTTTCATTTTCAGAGGCAATTGCTATGATTCCGCACATCTACTGACGCAAACCCCCACATAGAAGTAATACCTTATCGTCAGCCACTATCTAATATCTAAGGACTGGAGTATTCTAAAACATGTTATATTAAGCTTAGTGGAATACAAAAACTAATAGTTTCTTATTAAGGTAATAAAATTCCCTTAACCCGCACGTTCCTTTCTTTTTGGTCGAAGACGAGTGGAACGGCAACGGCGGCAATTTTTTGCATTTATAGGGTTTAAAGCGTAACATTTTCGACATACTGCTTTCTCTAGTAGATGTCGACGCGCGATCGCTAATTTTTCAGGTTCTGTTACTGGCATTATAGGTGACTTCCCTAGATTGCCTTTTTTAGATCTAAGTTAGTTCAGAATTGAGATAAAAAGACTATTTAATCAACCTATCACTCTAAATTTAACACTTGTGACTGATCTTCAATCTCTCTTATTGCATATTTTCTTTTGAATTTGTAAAAAAAATGGTTAAAATTAATTTTTTCAGCAATCTCTCTATAGTAACTCTACCAATGGAGGAATAAGGCGAATATGAGCTGATAGTCATTTTATCCAACCTCAAAGAAAAATCTCAAAAAGGCTGTTCAACTTAAAAATCAAAGTTGTTTGGTTTTTTCTGAACAGTTTTCTAGTATTAACTTAATGTATCAGTCACAAATATACTAGCTCTGAAATTCTCCTTTTTTCTTGTGAAAATATTAATTCTTTTATTATTTGGTGAGTTTGGACACCATGAGACTTCTTGAATTTGAAAGTAAGCAATTATTCTCTACTTATGAAATACCTTTACCCCCTAGCAAAATCATTACTTCTGGTGAGGAACTCCAGAATACCTGGATCGAGTTGGGTGAGATCCCTGTCGTCCTAAAAGCTCAACTTCCAGTAGGTGGTAGGGGAAAAGCAGGATTAATCAAGGTCGCAAAATCTTTAGATGAAGCTCAAGAAATTTGTCTGGATCTTTTTAGTAAAAAACGACTTTTTGGAAAATACGACGTTGATCTTTTACTTGTTGAAACCGCAGCTAATATCCAAAACGAGCTTTATGCGGCTATTACTCTTGACCCTTCCGAGCGAAAGTATGTAGCCATTGTCAGTTCCGCAGGGGGAGTGGATATTGAACAAGTTGCTAAAGAAACCCCAGATTTAGTGAAGAAATTTTATTTTTCACTTCCAGACGGATTGACTGAAGATTTAGCTGCAGAAATTGCCTTAAGTCTTGATTTACCCCCAAAAGAGACAGAGCAAATAGGTGCAATATTTCGAGCTCTTTGGAAGGCGATGTGGGAGGAAGATGCTCAGTTAGTAGAAATAAATCCACTTGTGATTACAGATAAAGGTCTTTTAGCTGTTGATGGTAAGGTAATACTTGATGATAATGCTGAATTTCGGAATGAAAGGATGAAAGAACTAAAGCCATCAAAATTTACGGAGTTAGAACTAAAAGCTGGCGAAGCTGGATTCTCTTATGTACAATTAGAGGGAGATATTGGTAGTCTAGCAAATGGTGCGGGATTAACAATGGCTTTAATCGATTTACTTTCTGAAAAAGGCTTGAAACCAGCTAATTTCTTAGACGTGGGAGGGGGTGCAAGTGAGAAAGTTGTGTTGAAGGCTCTGGATGTTCTAGCAACATTAGCTCCCAAAGCTATCTTGATCAATATTTATGGTGGCATAACCCGATGCGATGAAGTTGCAAAAGCAGTTGTTTCTGCACAAAAATCATTCAAGAATCTACCACCTCTCGTAATACGTTTATCTGGGACAAAAGAGGAGGAAGGACAAGTTATCCTTCAGGAAGCCAACCTACCATCATTTCAAACAATGCAAGAAGCAGTTGAGGAACTAGGTAAGCTCTAATGGATAGTGGTAAAAGATGGTTCTCTTATCGAAAGAAACACCAATTATTATTCAAGGAATTACTGGTCGCCAAGGAACATTTCATACAAAAACAATGTTAGATTATGGTACTAAAATTGTAGCTGGTGTTACCCCTGGTAAAGGTGGAAAGACAGTCCATAATCTCCCAGTATATAATAATGTCCAGGAAAGTGTTGAAAACCACGCTGTAAAGGCTAGTGTGATTTTTGTACCTGCCAAATTCACCAAAGGAGCAATTGTTGAAGCCTTAGAGGCTCAGATTGAAACAATAGTTGTAATTACTGAAGGAATTCCAGTTAGAGACACTTTAGAAGTTTTAGGTAAAGCTGCTGGAAATGCCACTATTATTGGTCCTAATACAGCAGGAATGATGGTTCCACCCATAAAAGCAAAATTAGGAATTATGCCAAACGATTTATGTTCTCCAGGAACTACTAGCTTGATAACAAAAAGTGGTACCTTGAGCTATGAAATTGCAAAGTCATTAGATAATGCAGGACTGGGACTTGCTAATTATCTTGGAATTGGTGGTGATCCAATTCGAGGATCAACATTTGTCGATTTACTTAGAATTCTTGAAGATGACACTGAAACAAAACAGATAGTTCTGGTTGGGGAGATTGGAGGGGATGAAGAAGAAAGAGCAGCGAATTTCATTAAAGAAAATTGTTCAAAACCAGTTTTTGCTTATATTGCTGGCAAATCAGCTCCTGAAGGGAAAAGAATGGGTCATGCTGGAGCTATAATTTCTGGAGAATCTGGAACTGCTCAAATAAAAATTAAAGTTTTAAGATCTGTAGGTGTGCATGTTGCAGACAGCCCTTGGGATCTTGCGGGAATGATAAAAGAACTAACTTAACTATTTTCATTCCCTATAGCCTTTTAACTAGCTGAAAAACCTTTTAGCTTGTTTTCAATATTACAAAGAACTTCTTCGATTTTCGATTCAATATCTATTCCGAGTTCAGCGGATAGAATTAATATATTCATTAGATTGCTGACTAAATCTTCCTCAAGTTTAACTTTGTCGACTTTGGGATCTAAAGCCCGGTTAGCCATGACTGTGAGTGCATTTTTCAAGGTTTTTTCAGATTGAGTTTCAGGTTCTCTACCAGAAAATTGATACAGAATTTCTTGCATCCGATTTTGTAAATCTCCGACACTTGTTACCATTTTTTCCACCCAGTTAGTTTCACTAATAAGATACTTGCTAAGGTTAAATAAAGCTTTGGACTCCATAGGAAACTTCTTTTGATTAATTATCTATAAAAAAAAAAAGAGTTATCAATAAAATCAACAATTTTTCCACGTTTTCTGGAATACTCCACAGGAAATGATGGGGGCAGCGATAGAACCAATTTTGCGACGTTTACTAATTGGATACTGAACACGACAAAAGTCCCCTTTTTTGAAAAAAAGGTCTTAAATTCCTCTGAATTCTTTTTAAACAAAAGTTCTTTAGGAAAATATGGAAAAAAGCATAATAGAAAAAATAATAAGCAGTTAGAACTTATATACACTACTATTTTTCTTTATAACAATTATTGACGAATTTCAGAGAAATCTCTGAAAAGTTTTAATTATAATCACTAAGAAGTTTAATCAGGAAGAACATATTGTGAGTAGACGTAAAAAGGGGAGATCTAAGTCTGAAGCACCAATGCCAGCTACTGGAGCAGGGTTAATACGATTCTATTCAGAAGCGGATTCACCAGGGATAAAGATGGGTCCAATGGCCGTGTTTATAATGACAATTGGTTTAATTGTGATTATTTTGAGTGCCATTCTATTTTTTGATTAAGGGTCTTTATTAATTAATTCAATCTAAACAATCGTGTAATTATTACAAATGGGCAAAGAATACTTGAGGGAGAAATGCAAAACAGAACTCAGTTGTAAAAACACGGTCTACTTGAGTTAGAACTTTTCATTGGAGACACAATAATGGATTCAATCCTAGTTGAACGAATAATGACAAAGAAAGTTATCACTGTTTCTATTCCAGGATCTCGAACAGATCTTCTTGAAGCAATAGAAACTCATAGAAAAAGTGCTTTTCCTGTAGTTAAAGAAGGTTCTAAAGAACTAGTTGGTATTGTAGGTCGTGCTGATTTATTATCTAAATCGAGTGAAACCCAACTCTCATTATTAATGAATGATTCTCCTCCTACTCTTTCACCATCTGCTCGTGTAGCAGAAGCAGCGAACCTTTTATTGAAAAGAGGAAATCACAGAGTATGTATCGTGAAAAATGGAGAATTATTAGGCATCATTTCAGTTGCTGATGTCGTCCGGAAACTAATGGTTTCATTCAAAGACCCAATGGAAGTCAAAGATCTTTATCGAGAAGGAACCGCGGCGGTATGGGAGAAAACACCTTTAGATGTTACAGGATCGATTTTAAGTCTATCTGGTCAACAAGCTCTTCCTGTACTTGACGATAATGGTGGTTTAGTTGGAATTGTCTCTGCTTTTGACCTAATGAAAGTAGCAGAGATAATAGACTCTGAAAACGTTACATCACTTGGAGCTGGGGCGGAATACGAACCAGGTTCATGGGATAGTGCATCAATTTTCGTGATTGCTACAAAAAATCTTGTTTTTCCTAAGAATAGGACAGTTGGAGAAATAATGACAAAAGATGTGGAAACTGTTTATATTGACTCCAAGTTGAAGGATGTTGCTCGTAAGTTTAAAAATCGCG
>JAEOTI010000148.1 GCA_016839955.1 Candidatus Hodarchaeota archaeon
AAATATAATAAGGATAATCAAATTTTCATCTTTATTCCCATAATTATTACGAGTTTTGGATTAGGAATAGCTCTAGCTACTTTAATTCGCAGAAGAGGATTATAATTTTAATCTAAAATTCAAGATTTTAGAAGCATTTAATCAGAAAAATTATCAAAAGATCGACAATTAAATTTAATCTTAAATGCCCTCCTTCAACAAATTCCTCTCTGAATGAGATTTTAACTGGAGTCAAAAACAACCAAGCGTATAGAAATTTCGAAATGGTGTACAATGAGTTTGGAAAAGACTTATCGTCAGAAATTCCAGTTCAAATGGCAACGATTCTCTTAGTTCCAGGGTATACTGATACACCTGAGGTAGAAAAAATCGCAAAATTCATTGGAAGTTTAGATTCAAAAATTCCCTTGAGTTTGCTGGTGTTTCATCCTCAGTGGAATATGCGAGATCTTCCAATAACGCCACGAAAACAAGTGTTAGAATGTCAAGAAGTTGCTAAACAGTATTGTGAGAATACTCATGTTGGGAATTTAGGTTTACTAGTAAGTTAAACTTCATCATTCATTAATACGAATAATAAATTCTGTAAATTCTTTTCTAGGTCTTTCCTCGGGTTCTTCATCAGGATAACCAAGAGGTGTAAGCGCTACAAAATGTAATGATTTTTGTTCTGGGAGTAAATCTTTCAATTTTTCTGGATCATTTGCAGCAACCCAACAAGTTCCCAATCCTTCTGCGGTTGCAGCAAGAATTAAATGGTCCATTGCTATCGTAGTATCAACAAAAGCATAATTTTTGTCGTCCCATGATCTTTGCCAAGCCTCTTCAGGCTTTGCAAATGCAATAATTACTACTGGGGCCTCTAATACCCATTTTTGACGAATGATCTCTGCAAGATGTTTTTTTGGATTTTTAACCACAACAAACTGGAATGGTTGACGACTAACTGCGGTTGGAGCAATTCTAGCCGCTTCTAATATTCGTTCTAACATGTCTTGAGGAAAAGGATCCGGTTTATACTTACGGATGCTTCTACGTTGCTTAATAACTGAATAAAAGTCCATTGAGTTTACCTCCAAAAAAAAATATATCACTAATAAGAAGTGTTTTCGTGTAAAACGTTAGATAATCAAACTTTCCAGAGCAATTTCTTGTTTAACTTTACCATCACGAAGTAGAAGGACTCTATCAGCTCTAGTAGCCGCTTCTGGATCGTGAGTTACCATAACAATTGCTCTTTCTTGTGTACTCTTAAGTTTTGTAAATAAATCAAGAATTTCTTGACCTTTTGCCGTATCCAAGTTACCTGTTGGCTCATCAGCATATAAGATGTAAGGATCATTAGCTATCGAACGTGCAATCGCGACACGTTGTTTTTGACCACCCGATAGTTCATCAGGTCGATGGTGCGCATGACTGATCATATCTACTATGTCCAAAAGTTCATAGGCCTTGTCTTTTCTTTCTTTTTCGGGAACATCTGCAAAAATCATTGGTACTTCAACATTTTCAATAGCAGATAATGTAGGAAGAAGGTAAAAATCCTGAAAAATCATTCCTACTTCATGTCGTCGAATTAATGTCAAATCGTTATCATTGAGATTTGTTACTTCTCTTCCACGAATTTTAACTGAACCCTGATCCGGTTTATCAAGAACACTTAGAATATTTAATAGAGTCGTTTTCCCGCTTCCACTAGCGCCTACAATTGCTAACATTTCCCCTGGTTGTACTTTCATGTCTACTCCTTTGAGGACTTCGATAATTGTGGAACCATCTCGGAATCTCCGGTGGACATCTTCTACTACAAGGATAGATTCAGTCATATAACTCACAACTCACTAAAAAGGTATTTTCAACTAAACTATTTTTCAGCTTTCGCTTTAGGCAACCTATTTTCTCTGGTTTGAAATAATATGGAATAAATATAACCATACTTTGGAATTCAAATGCTGCAGTCATCATCACACTTTAAATTCCTCTTTATATGATAAATGTAAACAGTTTGTGACAGCCATGAATGCTGAAATATCAGTCAAAGAAGGAGAAAAAGCATCCACACATCCAGAAATAGATCGTACAGCGGAAAATGTTGTTGTTGCAGTCAGAGATGTAATGAAAATATATCGGTCAGCAGAGATTGATACTGCAGCTTTGCGTGGTGTTTCTTTATCTATTCATCAAGGAGAACTTGTCTGTGTGGTTGGTCCTTCAGGAAGTGGGAAAACAACACTAGTAAACGTAGTTGGGGGAGTTACACGACCTGATAGTGGCAGTGTTTATTGGGCTGCAAACAAACGAGATATATCTCGGTTGACTGAACGAGAAATCACTGAAGCAAGACGAAGATTCATTGGTTTTGTCTTCCAGACAGAGAATCTTCTTCCTCACCTTTCAGCTCGACAAAATGTAGAAATGTCTGCACGACTGATTGGAATGTCTCGTGGTGCTCGACGCAAGCGTTCCCATGAGTTGATGGAGCTTGTAGGTGTCGATCATCGTATGAACTTCCTTCCCAAGAAGCTTTCGGGAGGAGAACGCCAACGTGTTTCGATTGCTGCAGCTTTAATGAATAATCCTCAATTGATACTCGCGGATGAACCTACAGGTAATGTAGATCCTCAAACTGGTGAATCTATTCTCAATCTTTTTCGAGAACTCAATAAAACATATGGAACAGCTTTTCTCATTGTTACTCACAGCCAACAAGTAGCAGCTAAAGCAGATAGAACGATTGAAATTCGAGATGGTATTATCAGTGGTTCACACGCTATCGGTATCTCTCTTCGTGATCTTGATTCTTCGCGAATTCTTACTTTAGATAACCAAGATCGCTTACCATTACCAAAGAGGATTCTTTCACAAGTAGGTAATGTCAGGCATTTCCGAGCAAAAACTGCACAAACAACAATAATTTTGACTCCAAAATCTGAAGAAGAAAAAGATATCCTTCCATCTGTTACAATGTTCACTTGTAAAGTCTGTGGAGCTTTAATTGCTTCGGACAAGACTTACTGTTCAGAGTGTGGAAGTGCAGTATAATAGCACTTTCAAAAATTCCTTTTCCCGTTATTGCTGTTCGTGGAAGATCTGGTTCAGGAAAAACTACATTTATTACACAAATTGTTAATAATTTATCTTCCAAAGGCTATAAGATCGCAGTCATAAAACATAGTAAACAAGAACGGGCTGAAATTGATCCAAGAGGAAAAGATACAAGAAAACATTTAGACTCGGGAGCTTCAATAGTAATTGGATCTTTTTCAGAAGAAACTATAATTTTTTTGAACAGATCAAATAGCCTTAATGATATTCTTACAAATTACATTCTTCAAAATGAAATCGATTTATGTATATTAGAGGGCTATTTTGATCTAAGAATACCAAATTTAGTTACAAAAGAAGAGTTTTCAGATGAAAAGACATTCGGTGTTCTTAAAGAAGATGATTTTGAATCAATTGTAAACAAACTTCAAAAAAGGATTCTAGAAGGTAGAAATGAGGAATAGACCTTATTTAATCTTTAACCTATTAGTCATTATTAAAAAGAGTTTTTTTCAATAAACCTATTTGATTATAGATTTTCCTGTAAAAAGGAGAGTCGTGATTTAAGATTTTAAGCTGATCTTGTAAACAATGAAGAACGATAAAGGGAAATTGTTGCTTTTCCCAAAATTCTGTTTCTTTTTGATAAGCTAAGACTGCTAGGCCTTTCCATTTTCTAGCTTCTTCTGATGATTTCATTGGTTCATTTTGTTGATTTTTAGCAATTAATTCACAGGTAAGAGCTTCCCAAAAGAACATTTTTTGACTTTTAAATTCCTCAGCGAATTTTTTCAGTGTTTGAAACATTTTACTATCTATTTCAAACTGGGAATCGCAAAATGTGAGGTATTGGTTTAGATGTTTTCGTCCTGAATTGGAGAAGATTTCTATTTCTTGTTTCTCATCTATTGAATAAATTTGTAGATCACTTGGGATGTTATTGAAAATGTCTTCCGCTACCTCAAGTTCTTTTGAAGTATTAATATTTAAAAATATGTTTTGTTCCTTTAAAACAGCAGCTTTTCGGATGGGAAGGAAACAAACTGATCGAGTGGCACGAATCATATCATCTGCTCTAGTACGATTCAACCAACTAAAAATTGTCATATAGTTCAGGATTTTCTCTCGTTGATACGCTGAAATAAGTGGAATAAGACGTTGATCAGGAAAGATCGGAGTACAAATATCAAAAAGTTCGAGATACTCTGTTAATCGTTGAATACTTTCAATTGAAAGAAATGGTATATCATTAGGTATTGTCACAACTTTTTTGCTTGTTGAATGGTAAATGCCAGATAAAATTCCTCTTAATGGACCTGGTTGAAATCTTTCTGTTAAATCATCTGCAATTATTTTTATTTTATGATCCTGTATTATATTGGTCTGATCTAGAATTAGTTTATATGATTCACGACGTTCTTTTGACCCACTTACAATCAAAATACTATCACTTATATTAGAAAACCTGTTGAGAAGATTATCAAGTAAGGTTTTCCCCTTCAACTTGACTAAAGCTTTATCCTTCGGTAATTTTGCTTCTTTTTGAAACTTTTTTCCTTTACCTCCGGATAAGATAACAAGATCAAAAGAAATCATTTCATTCTCCAAAGATAATTAATTAATCGAAGATAAAAGGTATAATGAAGTTAGTACAATAATTACGTGAGTTACAAGGGATATTTTAGTGGTAGTTCTTGAATTCCAAATCTTTCTGAACTTTTTGTAGCAATTCGATAGAGAGATTTCTGAATTTCTTCGTTCGGAACGTTGCTTGTTTTATCCTGAAGAATTTTCTCTACTCTTGTTGTAGCCCGTTCCCAACTATTACTAGGTTTTCCAGATGCACTCCGATGAATAACGTCTGAAGGGAAGTAGTATTCCTTTCTAAACCATTTTAAGGTATGTGGGTGTGATAAGAGAGTTTGTGAGTTGATCAAATCTGTAAAAACACCTAGTAGTTCTTCTTCACGATTCTCTATTCCCCTGACTAACCGTAATGCCATCCCAGCAATTTCATTATCGATAACTAATTTTTCCAAACTCTGACAAGATTCGAAATCGAGCATACCAAGACCTGATATCATATTAATTCCCGCTAATGCTGCAAGAATTGCCCCAATCCCTGTCTCAAGGCCAGCTTGAGCATCAACAACTTTAGTATCTGAAAGCCCCATATAAGCGTGAGTCGGTAACCCAAAGTGCTTTCCAATCTGAGAGTAGGCACTATCAAACATCATTGTCTCAATTGCACCCATTGGGGTTGTACCATGGCGCATATCGAACGCAGAAGGAGATCCCCCGTATATCAATGGTGTGCCAGACGACACAGATTGTGCTAGGACTATCCCTGCCAGGGTTTCTGCGGTATGTTGTACTATTGCGCCTTTTAAGGTAACAGGTGCAGATGCACCAGTCATCGGCATTGAAACAAATTCTGAAGGTATCCCATATTTAGCACAGTCAATGACACTTTGACTCGTTAGCATGCTCCATTTCAAAGGTGGAGATGGACATGCATCAAATATCGCCAATGGCTTTTCTCTTAGTTTGTCTTCATTTCCACGTATTGTAA
>JAEOTI010000149.1 GCA_016839955.1 Candidatus Hodarchaeota archaeon
AATGAGTTTTTGAGTGTGCCAATGTAATGTAGATGGGGGTATTTTCAAAATAATACTTAGATCCTTAAGACATAAATTCTGAGTTTCCGGGAATTGACTTAAAGACATTAAGATTGCTCTTGGAATTTTTTTTCTAAGGTTTGTTGTTAATGCTTTTACTTCTTGTAAATGGTCTACCCATGAAGAATCAAAAAACAATTTATTTCGACGATGCCGAATGAAGACAATTCGATTTTTCTGTTCCAAAAGATTTAGATGATAAACCACTACCCCAATTTGTCTTCCTAATTCAGTGGCAATTCCTCTTAAATGAATTCCAGGGTGATTCTGAATAATTCGAAATATTTCTTCTGCTGTATCCCCGGGTTCAAGCAATCAAGAATCCTCAATTTGTGAATCAGTTTTAGTCTGGAATAAATCATCATCAAAATCAAATTGAGTTTTCTCCGGAAATAAAATGATTGCTAAAATTAATATTATCATTAAAAAGCCAAAAAATATTGCAATTATGCTAAGACCCTCAATCTCACTAAGGATCATTTGAATGGCACATGAACACAATATTAATGTTAAGAAAAGATAGTTGCGCTTTTCATATCGGAAGTACAATCTTAAGAAAATTAAACTAATCAATAAAAGAAGGAATCCATTTATTACAATAAGTCCCTCTTCTATTCCGTCCATTTCGAATGACAATGTGGTTCAAGTTAGAAAGATTGAATTTAAATTAAAGCAATATGGTACGAATATTGATTTTGGTTCACAAAATTAATAGACAAATCATATAGATTTCGACTTTAACTAAATAAGCAATTCAAGTTTACATCTCGAAAAATTAAATTTAGAGGAGTCTAGCTATTGAGTGTCCCCCTTTATAAAATAACTCTGCTTGGAGACGGGGCTGTTGGAAAAACAGCCCTTCGAAACCGATTTATGGGTAAGGATTTCGCTTCGGATTATTTAATGACAATTGGAGCTGATTTTGCAACAAGAGTTGTCGAGATTAGTGATACTGAAAAAATCAAGTTCCAAATCTGGGATCTTGCTGGGCAACCTAGATTTACTGCTGTTCGAGAAATGTATTATCGGGGATCAACCGGAGGATTGCTTGTTTTTGATGTGACTCGTGTCCCAACATTTGAAAATACACCCAGTTGGGTCACAGAGCTTTGGAAGAATAATGGAAAGGGCAAAGTCCCAATTATTTTAATTGGTAATAAAATTGATCTACGTGGAGGTGTTCCTAACTCCTTAGAACCTACTCATGGTCAAGCTTTAGGGAAGGAGTTATCAAAAATTACGTCCAACTCCGGCTTTCAAGTCACCTATCTTGAAACCTCCGCTAAAACTGGAAAAAACGTCGACCTTGCATTTAACTTCCTTGCTGAGAATATTATGAAGTGGATTCAATTCCGAAGGGGAAAAAAATAAGCCTATCATTACTTCATTTCATTTAATCTTGACTTCCATTTTGAAGAACTAAGATACTGAGTTTGAGCTTCCGCAATGACCCTTCACATGAATAATTCATCAAAAAAACAGTTTAGTAAAGTCCAAGAGCTTATTAATCTTGGAAGATTTGCTGAAGCTGAAGAAATTCTTCTAGAACTTATGAAAAGAGAGTTAACTGAAAATCCTACCGATTCTTTTGAAATTGACCTTTTAAACGAATTTGGGAAGTTAAAATTCAGATTAGGTGACTCTGAAACTGCAATTCAGTCTCTACAACAGGGTTTAGAATTGTCAGAAAAACTAAATTACCTACCAGGAAAGGCCTATGCTTTAAATTATCTAGGTGCAGTTTCATGGAGTAAAGGAAAGTTAACAGAATCCTTAAAGCAACATGAAAAATCCTTAGATATTCGAAAACAACTTAACGATTTAGTAGGAGTGAGCTTTTCGCTTCATAACATTGCTTTGGTTCATTTTAATCTAGGAGATTCTAAGAAAGCACTTAAATTATTTGATGAAGCCTTAGAGATTGAAAAAACCTTAGATGATCAAATAAGTCTTGTGATAACCTTACATAATATTGGAGATGTGCACTTACGATCAGGAAACCTAGTAAAAGCAAAAACTTTTGAAGAAAAAGCATACCAACTTGCTAAAGAAATCAATAATCAAAACGGCATTTTCCTTGCAAATTACAGTCTTGCACTAATTGCTTGGGCTAGGAGGGATATAAATGAAGCAGAGACGAAGTTTAATGAAAGTATTAAATTAAGCAAAGAGTTACGTCGTAAAGGTACCCCTGTTGCGCAAATCTATCATGATTACTCTCAATTTCTTTCAGAAAGGCGAAAATTTGAACAGTCTAAAGACTATATAAGAAAAATTCAAGATATTGCAGAAAACACAAAATCGGAGAGAAATTGGTTCTATTTTGAATACTGTAATGGTGTTTTAGCAAAGATATTGGGTAATACATCAACAGCAAAAAACCATTTTGTGAAATGTCTAGAAATATCTCAAAAAACACAACTTTTCGAACATGAGCTTAAATCTTTGCTCCAATTGGCTGAAAATTGTTTATCATTTTATTTATTATCCCAAGAAGATGATTACTTAGATGAAACAATGAAACATTTAGCAAATGCATGGGAAGGAGCACGAAAACAGAGATATTTTAGCTTTTTAGTACAAGTTGGAATCCTGCGAAGTATGATCGATAAAGCAAGGATTGATTATGATAAAGCAGAAGCAGAACTGACACAAGTTTTAATTACATGTGAAGAACGAGACTTACCTCGATATCATGCTAGAGCTCAAGCACAACTTGATCAAATTTATAAATTGAAAGAACGTGCAAAAAAGATGATAAAACAACCATCACAGCATGAACAAATTGAAGAAGTACGAGATTATATTGAACGGTTCTCAGATATTTTGAAAACGTTCAAAACATAAATTTTAAAGAAAAAAATTAACCTAATGACGTTCTTGGTATTTGATCAAGCTTTATTTCTATTATCTGGTAATAACATACAGCTTTGCATATATTATATTTAGGTTCATTTGTTTATTGATAATCGTTGTTTTTGAATGTATGATAAGACCTCTCGAAGTTGATCCTGTTCATATGATTTGGGAGACCTCTTTTGAAATTGCTGGAGTCTTTTAATTTGTTTCTGAAGTTTTTCCGTTTCTTTCAGCGCATATAGAGATAATCTCTTCAGTCCTAATTTTGCTGCTTGCTCTTTTGCTTGATGATAACAATCTGCTGCTTTCGTTAAGTCAAATGTGGTTTGATAAAATAATCCACGAATTATTGTCGATTCTATATACATTCCATTTAGATGCTTCATTTTACATAATTCTTCTAGTTCTAAGAGGAGAGTTTCAGTCTGTTTTAATAGCTCTTCTTTCTCATCAAATAAGTAAGATTGAATTAAAATTTGGATCAATAAGCGCATTGAGTCGATTTGAAGTCCGAAATGAGGTATTGATTCCGCTTGAGATTTAGCCTTCTCAGCTAATCTTAAGGCAGCAGCATTTTCGTGCTCTTTTTGTTTTAATAACGCATTTAACAGATTGTATTGAATTTCAACATTTGGATTCATTGTTTCTTTACTAAGATTAGCTAATCGATTTATCTGAATAGAAGCTTTTCCAAGTTCATCTTGTATTAAAAATAATGTTCCTAATAGATATCGAGATTCTGCTACTTCTTGGGGATTTCCAATTTGTTTTCTTAAATTTATGCTTCGTTGAAGAGATTTTTCTGCATCAATATGTTTCCCTTGTTGCCAATAAACTTCTCCTAAGTTATTAAGTAGATTAGCAATGTGTTTAGGATTATTGAGTTTTTCAAATAAATCTAAACTCTCTAAATAATACATTTCAGACTGATAAATCTCCCCCCGCTGTAAATTTATTTCTCCAAGATTATTTAGGACTATGGCGGTATATTGTGGATTTTCAAGTTGTTTTAATAATTCAAAACTTTCTAAATAATTCTTCTCAGCTCGATCATACTCTCCTAGTTGAAAATACACATTTCCAAGGTTGATCAAAGAACTTGCAATATCTTGAGAGTCTCCAATCTTTAATTTTATAGAATGACTCCGCTTGTGGTATTCTTCAGATAATTTTAGCTCTCCCAAACGAAAATAGACGTTACCAAGATTATTCAAAGAAAAAGCTAATTCTCTAGGGTCATTCAATATTTCTTTTAAAGCAAGACTTTGCGTATACCAATATTCAGCTTGTTCTAAGTCTCCTCGATTGTCAGAAATAGCTCCGAAGTTAGCATAGGCTTCTCCTTGGCCTTGAATGTTCATTGGTTCCTCTTTAGCTAATTTTAATGCCTCTTTAGAATATGTTTCTGCTTTTTTTAAATCCCCAATTCGCCAATAACATCTACTCTGTTCATTATAACATATTATTCGTTCATGACGCTGATTATCCTGGATTCCATTACTGATTTGATCTAATAAACTTAAAGCTTCTTTAAATCTACCTATTTTTCGTAAATTCTTAGCTTCTTCAAACAAGTGACTAATTTCAGTCGTCAAGGTAATTCTTTCCTTGAAAAAAAGGATTGGCAGAATTAATAATTTAAGATTGTATTAAGAGATGGGAGTTATCATGTTTAGAAAACCCTTTCAAGAATATTAATTGTTTTTTACAATATGCCAGTTCCAATACTAATTGAAAAAGCAAGAAATCTCAGGATGAAAGGAGAATTTTATGAAGCTCTAGAGGTTCTAGATTCTTACAGAAATACTCTGGAATCCCATCAACGCTCTGAGATAATCCAGTGTCTCAATGAAGAAAGCCAGTGTTTATTTCGAAGTGGTAAAAACGTTAAGGCGGAAGAAAAGTCTCAAAAAGCCCTAAAACTTGCAGAAAAGATACCGATAGATAAAAAGGGTATAGCTGATGCATTTAATAATTTAGGAAGTATTTATTGTAATAAAGGTGAATTAGATAAAGGCGATGAATTCTACAAAAAAAGTTTAATCCTAAGAGAAGAGATTGGGGACCAAATAGATATTGCTGCTTCTTTAAATAACATTGGTACTCTTTATACACTTAGAGGGGAATTAGGGCACGCAGAAGAATATTATCTAAGGTGTCTCACATTAAAAGAGACAATTAACGTTTCAGATTGGAGTATAGCGACGACTTTAAACAATTTAGGCATAGTTCTGTGGAAGAAAGGAAATTTAACAAAAGCACAGTCGAGTTTTCACCGCTGTATTGACCTTTATGAAAAAGCGGGGGGAAATCCTCAGAGTCTAGCAGAAGCCTATTACAACTTGGTGCATGTTCTTTTGTTACAAGATGCATTAGAAGAAGCGATGATTCAAGTAGAAAAGCTGCTAAATCTATCACGTATCAATTTATCGGATATAGTGGCAAAAGCGTGTATTGCAGCAGGCTTGCTCGAATTAAAACGATGTAATTTACAATTAGCTTTAGATTATGGAGAAAAAGCAATTCCATTAGCAGCGAGTATACCACTTTTTACAATAGCCATTGAAGCGATGTACCTTGTGGCCCAGGCTCTACTTCAACTTTACATTCTCACTAAACATCATTCTCATCGTGCTCATCTGGAAGCAGTTCTGATCGAAGTTGAAGAATTAAGTAAACGTGAAAAACTGCATGCAACATATGCTGAGATCTTGCTTATACGAGGATTCCTTGAAAGATCCCTTTTCAACTTTGAAAAAGCAATAACTTATTTTGAAAATGCTAAATCTGAATCCGATGAATATGGGCTTCAACCTTTGGTTGAAAGAGCTAATAGGGAGTTAAAATTACTTCATGAACAGAAATCTATGTTAAATCGATTCCAAGAAATCTCTCCGAATGCCTACGAAATAATTCAGCTTCAAGAGTTGGTTACATACTTTCAAGCGAATCAACAACGGCTTTATTAAGGATTCGAAGCAGAAACCTTTTCCACGAAATATCAGGTCCTTCTACCGTCATTTATTCCGCAACGGCATTCTGCTCTTGGATCACGGTATCTCGACCGTGAATCAGGTCTTCTAGTTTTCCAGCTAGAAAATCCTGCACGATGAGATTCACAATAATTAGTAAATGTTGTTTTAACAACGAATGACCATATTCTAAACTTTCGGTAATCTTTGCTAAATCTGGGTTATTTAAGATATATTCGTATAATTTCCAGACATTTTTACTCATTTGAATAATATCTTGTGCAAGCCTTTCAAAATCGACTGTTTCTTCCTTTGAACGCCAATTATAGCGATCATGTGTGGGAGCTCGAATCTTACGGGTAATTCTTGATGCTATTTGGTCATAATGCTGTAATCTTTGGATTATTGGATCAGGCGTTTTGTCATGATGGCTTTTTAATCGTTGCAAGAGGGCACCATCTTTTAAGGGAATTTCCTGATAGATTTTTGACGCATGCGTTGTCGTATGCACGAAATCATGTAATAATGCGACCATAATTAAATTTTGAATGGATTCTGGAAGATTATGAGGTAGCCCTTTACGAATACGCAACTTCGAAGGTTTCTTGGACTTGTTTTGATAAGATTCAATAATCCGACCGGTCTTCCATTTGACTCTTCCGAGTCCTTCATGAGAATAAGGTCCAATTTGATCAATTTGGAGTAATTCTTGTAATTTTCTATGTAATTTTTCTCTTGATTTACATGTATAGTGTACCTCTAATTTTCCCAAGAAACAGCTTAGGGCATACGGAAACATGGGTTTTCCAGTATTGATCTTAGAATACCAGCGACGTCGTGGCCTGATAAGCTGCATATTACAACCAGCAACCCTGAATGTTGTCTTCTTCGAGATAATGGGAGCAAGAATCTCTCCTTCAAGAATGAGCTGCAATGTAATCCTCCCAAGCTTGTTGTGCACTAAGGACTTCTTCTTGTAAGGACTCTTCGAGAACAGCTTCATGGACATCAAATGTTCCATCATTCTGGTTACAAATAAGATCGTGTTTAGCAGTTTTTGATAATAACGATAGTTTTAGAGTCTTCAGATGCCCATACCCTGCATTATATCCCCTACTATACCGGTCCAATTGAACCACGGCATGGATTAATAATCCCAGTTCTTCTAGGGAACATTCTGTGACATCAACTTCATACGTGAAATTTCCTGAAAAATATCGTTCGCTGAAATCCTGAGCTGTTTTTCTATCGTAGGTCAAACAAATCCGATTTTCAGTAGCGATATGGACATTTTGGATACCTTGAACTTGTCCTGTCTTGTGTAGAATATTCGCAATAGGATCCGCACACACTGTAATTTTTCCTTCCTTTCGCATACTCCCAAACAGATTATGAACTATACAACTCTCCCCATTCTCTCCACAAGATCCTAAAAGGTGAAATCCAGAGGGTAATAATGACGTTCCATCCTTAGTAGTCTCTTTGTCTGTTGTATGACATACTTCTAAGCCAATATCATTACACACTCCCATAACAGCATGTCGAACGGCCCCGCGTAACCCTTTAAGCAGATAAGTTTGTACTTGTGTCTTTTTTTCGGTCTTACCGTTTTTATACTTGTAAGTGATAGGGGTAAGTCTTAACATATGAGATGTGTTCGAACGGGGTAAGGAACCATTGAGTGGTTTCGCAATCGCACAGGAAACATAAACTTTGAGTATTTTCTTTGGTTTTTTCTTCTTGTATTGCATCAATACTTCCTCTTACATTAGTATACCTGGGAGCTTATAAGCACCTAAATGTACGAACCTACGGGGAGGTCATACTCGGAGGTCAAAGAACTGTCAAAAAAGCCAACAGCCATTTCTCAGATCCTAAAAGTTTTAGAAAAAGCTGATCGAGATCTTACTGTGGGAGAAATCACGAAAATTTCCGGTTTAAGCCGGAACACCGTCCATTATACCGTACATGCATTATTAGAGCTGGAAAAAATACAAATTACGCGAATGATTGGAAAAATCCCCTTGTACGAGCTGGCAGAGACTAATGAGTAAAGTTGGGATAATAAAAGACTTAGCACCACAAAAGGGTGTTTAAGAGAAAGTCTAATTCCTCATCTGACAAGGTGAGTAGGTCGTATTCATCAGTATAAGCGAAGTCAGTTTCTTTATAAGCGAGATAAGTTTCGATCAATCCTTTCTGTTGACACTGCTCAAGAATATGGACCGCTTGTGAGACGACAAATAGCTGACGCCAATATTTTTGTCGCAACATTAAGCGAAGAAAAAAAGCCTTTTCTAAAAGAAGAAATTAAATTAATGTTTAAATTGCTTTCAGCAAAAGAAGAAGCTCTTTAGGTTCTAAAAATGGTACTCTCTAGTAAAATCAATAAGCTTTCTATATGTCATTGATCATGATTTTGATATGCTTCCCCAATCCCTTATTTTAAGATGCATCGGTCACAAAACAGCTAAAATCACCCAAGCGATCCATCTTCAAACATTTGGAAGAATTAATCCTCCCATAGATGAAAAATTAGGGCAAGAAGTGCATTACATGGAATCTGTAAGATTAAAAGGTCGTTCCACTCCATTATTTTATTTTCCTATTGAATTTGATATCAGTAATACTCTATCTTTTGGTTTTCAACGAAAATCTTCTCTTTCAGATTCTGAGAAGTTTCTTCTCCAAAAATCTCAAGGAACTCTTTTTTTTTATCGTTTGAGTATTCCTGAAACTCTTTCATCTTTTCCCCTGATTTTAAGACATTTTGTAAATCTATATCCTACATCGAAAACTCATTGGTTCGCATTAGTCGGATTTGAGTTGGACAAAGATAATCCTCAAAAAATAACTGGAGGAGCAATTGAGCAAATTCAAAAGAAGATTTCTGAGGATTTTCTAAACCTTCGAAAGCCAATAAATGAATTTCAAGTGAAATTAAGAACTCGAACTTCTCAACCTTGGAAGAACAGGAATCAATTAAAGGAGATTATCTTTTCATTCCTCGATAATATTATCGATTTCAATAATAAATAATGAATTTTCTACTATTCAGTTAGAATATTAACCTTATCTTCCATTTTTCGGTCTTTATCTCGTCGCTCATCAATTTTGATTGAAGTGACTACTCTTTGCGCCCCGGCTGTGAAAATAGCTTCATGTGCCTTATGAATCACCTTAAATATTTCTTCTAGAGAATCACATTCAAGTACAGTTCCCATAGGATGGTTTAGGTGTTTTATTCCACTTTCTTCTACGATTTGAATAGCTTTTTTCACATAAGAAGACAAAGACGTTCCAACGCCTACAGGACTTGTTGAAAAATCAACAATTACACGCGCCAAGAACAATAACCCCATCAATCAGGAACCAGAAATTTGTTTAATATAATCTCATTAAATTGCATATAGAATAAGCTCTGAGAGGAGAGGAAATATTGGCAAAATTACTCATTGAAGATGAAAAAGAAATCGAGACTGAACTAATTCTCTTTGATAAGGACGGTACGCTTATCACTCATCACCATTACATCCCTATTATGAAAAAACGTGCCCAGATTCTTTCCCAATCCCTTAAATTATCACAAGAAGTAGAAAAAGGGCTGATTGAATTAATGGGAGTAGATATTGACCGGGACATAGTTATACCTCAAGGAAGCATCTATTCTCCTCGACGAGACGTTTTTCGAGAAGTCATTCAATTTCTTGGCATCGAAGGAGTGAAACCAAAAGTTGCGGGTGAAGCTGCAAGAATGGCTTTCAAAGATGCAGATAAGGAAGTGAAATTAGAGGAACACGTAAGAGCAATTGAAGGAACGCTCCAATTGTTTCAAGTACTTAAAAGTAAAGGAGTGAAAATAGCTGTTTGTACTCATGACACTTCTCATTCAGCTAAAAGACACCTTAAAGCCGTCAATCTTGCATCATATGTTGATTTATTTGTCGGATTAGATCCAGGCAGTAAGTTAAGGGCAAAACCTGCCCCTGATATGCTCCAATTTGCCTGTAAAAATCTTAAAATTTTATCTACTAAGGCAATAATGATTGGTGATACTGATTTAGATATGCAAGCGGGTAAAGGAGCTGCTGTTGCTTCTTGTATTGGTGTTTTAAGTGGACAAAGTGGTCGAGAAGAATTATTTTCTGCTGACTATATTTTAGAGTCAATAGGTAAGTTAAATGTAAAATAAAGATGCAAGAATATTAGATTTTAGGAATTAGGTCTGTTCAGGTATGATTTCAGTTCCTACCTCTTCCTGATCGATTGCTTTTAACAAGTGATTAGGACCAATAATTCTTCCTTTAACACCAAATCTAGCACATTCAATAAAATCCTTGACCTTTCCAAACATTTTTCCGGTAACATCAGTTCCTAAATCAGATGAAGAATGAAGCATTTCTTTTAAGGGTAAAATTTGCCCATTCTCTAGTTGTACCGTAGGAATACCAATCGGAGAAACAAAAATCTTACGAATTATCTTCGCATCTAGATCTAATGGATCCCTTGTATATACTGCTATTTCTCGATCAACTTCTGGTGGAAATGATGAAATTCCAATTACCTCATCAATTCCCCCAAGTTCACGCACTAAAATTGGTAGTATTGTATCTCCTGAGAGAACACGGAATTGTCCAGCTTTATCAATGATCATATCTCCATATAATACTGGAACATACCCTCGATAGAGCATATTCTCAATTACTTCAGTCTTTAAAGTTGCATTACGAGTCACAACTCCATCAAATGATGCGCCAAATCCTTCAAATGCCACATGTGGAGGAATAGATATCGCAGGAATTCCAATGTGTTGAAGAAAATTCACAATGTATAGATTTTGAATACTTACGGTAAGAATTGTTTTTGGCCATCCTATAAATTCCCTTGTAGCTCTTTCCTGATGTAGATAATAAGATACTAACGCATGCCCAAAAATTCCAGCCCCGTGTACAATTATTAGATCATCAACTTGATTACGTGTTTTTTTAATTCCTTCTGCAAGTCTCTCTAGTTCATTCCACTTGATATATCCACTACATTCATTGATGATAGTCGTTGGATCCTTAGATTCGCTAGATGTACCACTCAAAATTCTGTAAAAATCTTTTTCAGCAATAGAATCATTTTTCACTGCGATAGTAGATCCTCCAAGTTTTAATATAATGTTTCTTCTCTCTACCATCATTTTTACTTCCTAGATTACAAATCGAACCTGGAGAAGACCCTTAACTCCTTCAATAAGGTTTAATATTTGTTCTTCAGTTATAATATTATTTTTCAAGCCTGATGGTATCATCTCTAGTAATTTTAATGCTAAATGATACCCAAGAGTATGAGCTTCGCCGTATAAGTCAGTGACTTCTATTGTGGTTTTAGCTCTGAAAAAATCGTCATAACCTTTCAGAAAGTGATCAATTCCAACTTGTTTGAGCAAATCTTCAATACTTGTTCTATCAAATCCTGTCCATCCAACCGCAAAATTCGCTAATATTGACCAGGAGAAGAAATTTGCTATATCTTCCATCCGATCATGTGTAAAAACATCTACTGTTAAACTACTAGGATCAATAAGATAAATTTGGGGAGAATTTTGATCTAGATTGATATTATCATGTTGTGGAATACAAACACTATCGGGTGAATAATTCCCGTAGGATTGTGTTCCACCATAACTAATCCTAATACTTCTTTCATTTGCTTTAAGAAGATATTCTAGCTCCTTTTTATTTTCTTCTAGAAGGATTGGTAATCTATTCAACGCTGAATATTCTCTTCTTCTATAATGGAGATGGTCTATTTGATAAAAATCTGTACCATGAATAGGAGCAAGAGCTCTTCCAGCTAGATAAAAACGTAAAGAAGGATTAAGTGGACTTAAAGAAAAGGATACAATTTCAGATGGAAGTCCCTCAAAAACCATAGTTAAATGGGCATGACTGAAATAAAGTAGTTTAGGTGTTAAAACAATAGGCTCATGTAGAAGTAATTCAGATGTTAGCTCTACTGCGGTTGCTAATGGGGCCATCTCTACAATCTGAGATGATTCAAAACGTCTAACTATGAATGGAATTGAATATGATCCTGATGAGGTTCGAAGTATAACTAATAGTTGCTCAAAATTGTTATTCGGTCCTAGATTTCCTCCAAAATTTAAATTATCAATTATAATATTGCCAGAATAGGGAATACCAGTAGAATGTGATAGATAACTACGAAAGTAGTTTGTAAAATTTTCTTGAAATAGTTGTAAGAGGCTTCCATCTATTTCTTGACTATTATTATGTATAGGATCTGACAAAGTAGAAAGCCTCTCATATTAAGGTAAGGGTAACTTTTTCTTTGATAAATCTCCCAAAACAATCGCATCAACAACAAGACAAAATCATTTTTGAAGTCTACCTAGCTTCTAAACACCTTGGAGAGAATAGATTAGTATTCGCTTGAAAGGATCTAGTCAAGTCAATTTTAGATTATAACATTTATTTGTAATTAATTCATTCCCTTGATAGCTAGGTGGAAGCTTTTGTCCTTTAAACCAAAGATTGTTGCCAAAAGATGGCGCTCCGAATATGAAAAAGAAATTTCTGAGTTTTGGGAGAAAATTCAAGCTTTTAAGTTCAAATTAAGTGATAAACCTCTCTATGTACTTGATACTCCACCTCCTTATACCTCTGGCAGATTTCACCTAGGTGGAGCTATTCATTACAGCCAAATCGATATGATCGCCCGCTATCGACGAATGGAAGGATATGAGGTCATTTTTCCACATTGTGTAGATAGAAACGGACTCCCTATTGAAGTAAGGGTAGAACATGATCTTGGTATCTCTATGCATGAGATAGATCGAGATGAATTCCTTGATAAATGCCGTAAAAAGCTAGATGAATTTCAAGACAATACTGAATTTGTTCTTAAAGGGATGGGACTAAGCTATAATGCTTTTTATGGTTCCCCTGAGATTTACTATCAAACAGACGCACCTAATTATCGTTGGCGAACCCAGCAGACATTCTGTGAGATGTGGCATAGGGGTTATATCCTAAAAGCTTCGCGACCTAACAACTTCTGTATAACCTGTTCAACAACTATTGCTGATGCTGAAATCGAGTATAGGGAAGATGTGACTTCACTCAACTACATTGTCTTTAAGGTAAAAGAAACAGATGAGGAGCTTCTTATAGCAACAACGCGACCTGAGTTGCTTCCAACTTGCGAGATGGTTTTGTATCACCCGTTTGATAAACGATATAGCCATCTAGAAGACAAAACTGCAATTACACCACTTTTTAATAAAGAAGTACCTATTTTCCCCAATTCCCAATACGCTAACCCTGAATATGGTACTGGTATCGTCATGATTTGCGCTTATGGTGACAAAGACGATGTTTCTGTCATACGTGAACATGGTCTGCAACCAGATACGGCTGTTGAACTTGATGGGACAATGGGAAAACTTGCAGGTCCATATTCTGGTTTGAAAGTCAAAGAAGCAAGGAAAAAAATCCTATCTGATCTCCAAGCAAATGATTTAATCCGAAAAACGGAAGAAACTACCCGACGTGTTCCAATTTGTTGGAGAAGCAAAGATGAGATTGAAATCCTTGCCCAGGAAGAATGGTATCTCCAACAAGTTGGATTTATTGGTGCTTTACGAGATATAACTGACGAAATGGAATTTTATCCACCCCAACACAAACAAATCCTTCTAAATTGGATTAATTCTGTTAACATTGATTGGCCTATTAGCCGAAGGCGATATTATGGTACACCAATACCAATTTGGTACTGTTCTAGTTGTAAACAACCACATGTACCAAAACCCGACCAACTTGATCGTTATTCCGAAGTATGGAAAGAGAATCCTCCTGATTCAATAAATGAGTGTGAATGTGGAAATGATAGTTTTGAAGGCGAACAAAGAACCTTTGATACTTGGTTTGATTCTTCGATAAGTGAATTGATTGCTTGTAATTACAAAAGTTTTTACCTAAATGACCCTGATGAGACCTTTTTCCAAGAAGTCTTCCCATGTGGATGCCGACCTCAGGGTAAAGAGATTGTTAGGACTTGGTTGTATTATACGACACTTAGATCTTACTTATTATTCAATAAACCACCCTTTAAAGACGTATGGATTTCAGGACTTGTAATGGATCCTTATGGCGGAAAAATGTCAAAATCTCTTGGCAATATTGTTGATCCACTGGTATTTATTCAACCTGAGAATTTACCAAAAAATACTCCTGACATTATAAGACCAGATAAAGACAATGTCAAGAGAATCAAATCAGAACTTTCAAACCAATGGAATATACTTGAAAGTAAAATCAAACTTAATTATGGAGCAGATGCTGTGCGGTTAACAGCTTGCCTGCAAGCAAGTCATGGTAGTGATATTCGATTTTCTTGGGAAAAATTAGATGGTAATTCAAAATTCCTTTCAAAATTATTTAATGTAGCTCGTTTCATATCATCTTTTCCTATCTTAGATGAATCAGAAGAAATTTATACTTCTAATTCAGACCAATGGATCTTAAAAAGCCTTGATAGTTTAATAATCCGTTGTAAAAAAGGATATGACGCATTAGATTTCTCATTACCAGCTGAAAGTATATATAGTTGGGTCTGGAACATTTTTGCACCTCATTATCTTGAATTAGTCAAATCTAGAGCTTATGGAACGGATTTCTCTGAAAAAGATCAAAAAAGTGCCTTTATGACTATGCATATTGTATTAAAAACGATTCTGAAACTTCTTGCACCTATTTGTCCATATATCACTGATTACCTTCATAGAGAATTATATTCTCAAGACACCAGTATTCATATTGAAAAATTCCCTATTGCTTCTGGAGAAGAGAGTGTTGCAGGAATTACAAAAGCCCTTATCTCTCTGAACTCTTTCATTTGGAAGACAAAAAAAGACCTAAATTTCTCGTTAAAAGCGGCTATATTGAAATTATGGATTCCTAAAATACTTGAACCAATAGCAATGGATTTGAAAGCAATGCATACTGTTGAAGAAATCATAATTGGTTCTCCAGAAGAAGCTGAAGTTCAATCAGAAGATATTTATGGATTAACCTTCTAATTTTCAAAACCTAGGAATCTTTTTGAAAGGAAACATTTGGGAATAAACTAGAGTTATTTCAACATAATTTAGATCCAAAAAAGCATTTTAATACAGGGTTGACTTAGAAAATGGGCAAAGATAAGCTGTATGGTTGGTTGATTGCTATAATTACAACAGTTCTATTCATTGTTTATACATACCTTACCATTATCCAATGGTTCTTTTTAGATGATTGGATGGATGGTACAAAGTGGGCAGATATGACGAATTTTCCATTAGACCCTCTTACGTGGGTTTTACTCCCCGTTTGGGCAGCTGGTTTAATGACTTGGTTCATCATCGCATGGATTGGTTATACAATGGCAACCACTCCTCCACCTGAGCCAATTGACCTTGACGAACTTGATTTAGAAGAAGACACACCCTCAACGGACTAAATATTTTTTGCTTTGGAAAAGTTACAAAAAATGGGAAGTAAATTTGCTTCCCAATATCTTTTATTTTTTTTTAAACATAGTTTATGCCCTAAGCTTCTGAATCTCTGCAAAAGTTTCGAAAAACGTTCCAGAGAAAGATTGAAGGGCTATTCCCCCTATTAAGGCTACATATACCTGCCTAATTACATGATCGACGAGTGCGATCAGTAATGCCGTTTCTAACGGAAGGCTAATTGAAAGTACTGCTGCAATTGCTAATTCAAATGAGCCCCAACCTGCAGGAGTAATGGGAATGGTCATTGCAAAAAAACCAAAGGTTGCTGCTAATAAGCAAAGAAAGAAGGATACTTCAATATCCATAGCTTGAGCGATCAAATAAGTTGACATTGATTCAAAGATCCAGATAGGAAATGAAACAAAAATTGAGCCTGTAACTGCTTTTTTATTTCCACTAAAGCCCCGAATACTCATACTTGCGGATTTAATTAATTGCGAGATTTTTTGTGTAGTTTTCTCACCCATGAAACCAAGTAGTTGTGAAATAACTAGGCTCATTGTCTCAGGTCGCCATGCTGTGAGAAATACTAAAATTAAGGCCACCAAAGTAATTATTATAGTTGTTAGGAGAAAAAATTGACTTATTTCATCAAGTTCGCGACCTTCAAATGTGAAATACAGATAACTTGGAAAAATTGCGAGGAGACAAATAAGATCTAGAATTCGATCTATAATTACCGAGGCTAATCCTTCTCCTATATTTACTGATTCTTCTGTTTTAAGAAAATAAACACGAGCAGCATCCCCTAAACGAGCAGGTGTTACACCGTTAAAAAACCATGCTACGTATAAACTACGAATAAGTACTCCCATAGATGCTTCAGGGACAATAAACTTCCATCGAACAGCTCGTAATGTAAAAGAGAGGGAGAAAATTAATACAAATACTAAAATAGGAAGCGGATTATTTTGGATGCGGGTAATAGCTGCTGAAATGTTGTTTAATCCAACAAACACAATAATTGAAATTATAACGATCAAACTTATTAAGAAAGAAAGGAGAATTTGTGATTTTAACCTAGCCAATTGTATCAACTCAATAATACTAGTAAATTTCTCTGATTTCTTACACTATGGTAATTAAATTCGTTAGAATTAAATTATATCGCTAAAAATCTTGTTAATTTTCAAGAGGACTAAATAATTCTAATGCATCTGGATGGTAAGTAGCAATAATTAGTAAAATAACTACAACAGTTCCTGCAAATATTAGTTGACGGTCAAAGAAAATTAATTCGGTCCGTCTTGCAATAGTTCCTTCTGAGTTCAAAAGATAAAGGTATCGAAAGACTGCGAATGTAACTAATGGAATTGTCGTAATCATAATTCCCGCTCTCGAGCTTAACATGACTATGTTGTTTTCATAATCAATTTCTAGGAACGTATATATTGAATAAGAGAAAATTAAGGATGAAGCAACTATTGAAATTGCTTGATCTATAAGATCGGTAGAATATGCTTCAAATACTGGTTTGTGAAGTTTAGCTTTTTCATGACCTAATAAGAGTAAATCACCTTTCCTTTTACAAAGAGCAAGAAATAAAGCAAATAAATATCCAATAATAATTAACCAGGGGCTCACTGCAACTTCTACAATGTAACAGCCACTTATAGCTCTAAAAACATAATTAGTTGCGATAGCACTAACATCAGCGAATACTACGTTCTTTAACACTAAATTGTAAGCTTGAGAAACGATGAAGATAGCGACTAAAGTCAAGGTAAATTTTGGAATCTCGCTTTCCAAGTAGATTATATCAATACTTAAAGCTGTAATAATTGAAATAGAAAACAAAATAGACGCAAAGAGAAAAGCGAAAGGGACTGAAATAAGACCACTTGGTATTGGGCGATCTCTTTTTTCTGGATGCAAAGAATCTTTTTCCCTATCAAAAATATCGTTAATAATATAGCTAGTTGAACTAATAAAACAGAGTAATACAAAACCTACAAGTACGGGAAGATAGAGGTCAACCTCATCTATTTTTTCTCCAAAAACAATTCCAATAAACACAAGGACGTTTTTATAGTATTGCTGCGGTCGCATGAGCTGAATTAAGGCTTTTATTTTTTTCATTCTCTCATAAGCTCCCGTTTACTAATGTTATTCTATATAGAGAGAGGTTTTGGACAAGATAGGGGGGAAAGAAATCCCTTCAAAAACCAATCCCTTTACTTTTAAGATTTTATTAGAGTTGCATTGGATTGTCCACTATCTAATTAGGAGTGAGAGTTCATAAAGCAATAACCCAGGATCATCAGCTAGACCCACTGCTAGAAGATAACCAGTTCTAATTTTCAGACCCAATAAACATCTCTCTGGGTTTTCTTCACTAAGTGCCATCAATGCTTTATCATTTAACTGTAGAATCTCAAAAAACTCTTCTTCAAGACGAATTGGTCTAGCCATATTATTTTGCATTATGAAAACTATATCAGATCTCTTTATTAACTCTGTAAGCTTTCTAGGCCCATAAGATTCTCCAGGGAATAACGATTCATCAAAAACCACTAAGGCATCGAGTTTTAATTGCGCATATATTCGTTCAAAGGAAGGCATAGCAAATCCTCAGTCTAAAGAATGGATATTGTGTATTCTTTGTTCAGAAGCTCCCATTTCCATCCATTCTAATCGGATTTCCATAATTAAGGTACTACTCAAAAATTCTCCCTGTTTAAAAAAAATAAAAATCCTGTCATTTTTCTAAAAATAAAGTTATTATTTTCAGTTTTTAGCCTTTGGGGAAAAAAATATGTCTTCACTTTCTAATCAAAGATTATCTAACTCCTCAATGATAGTTGAGATTATTGGAATTATGATTGTTATGCTGTTTGGAGTATTTTTTGTTTGGATTCTTTCAACAACTATTATTTCATTTGAAAAAACCCAAAATGTCTATGTATTACCCTTAATAACTAGTATGGTATTTAGTTTACTCCTTGGGGCGACATTCTTAGATTTGGAGGATTGGAATGACATTGAAAAAATCCTTCATTATATTGAAATGATAGGTTTAGTTGCTTTAGCATCAACAATGTTCCTTTCAATGAGCCTTAAAAACCCTGAACTGACTCTTACAATCCTCTCAGTTATTTTGGGTGTCATTTTAGGTTTAATTTTAGTTGTAGGAATTAGATTTTTCCTTTATATATATAACAAGAAATTAGAAAAAAAACAAACAAAAAGAAATAATTCCCAGATTCATGTAAAACATGGTTCACAGGAAGAGGTCCAGAATGAATCAGATAAAAGATCAAATCAGGAAATATCTTGATCAAGGGAGAGATGTTCTCACAGTTTTTGAGTCTAAGCAGTTGCTATTAGATGCAGGATTTCCTATCAATCAATTTGGGCTCGCTTCGAATCCAGATCAAGCTGCATCTATCGCTAAAGGCTTTGGATTTCCGGTAGTATTAAAGATCGTTTCTTCTAATATTGTTCATAAAAGTGATATTGGAGGAGTAGCAATAGGAATTGGTTCAGAAGAAGAAGTAATATTAAAATTCAAAGAAATGATGGCAAAAATTCAAGATCCATACCCTAAGGCACAAATAGATGGCATTCTTGTAGAAAACATGATTCAAGATGGAGGAACAGAGGTCATTCTTGGTACAGTCATTGATCCAGTTTTTGACCATGTTGTAATGTTCGGTCTCGGAGGTATTTTTGTTGAAGTTCTTAAGGATGTTACATTCCGCCTTATTCCTATGAAAAAACAAGATGCACTAGATATGATTGAAGAAATAAGAGCAGCACCTATATTAAACGGTGTTCGTGGACAACCTCCAGCTAATAAAGAAAAACTTGCTAATCTTTTAATTCAATTATCAGAGTTTGTCAACTCCAATAAAGAAATTGCAGAGTGCGACCTAAATCCTGTATTTGCAGGCCCTAATAGGGCAACTGTTGTAGACGCAAGGCTTGTTCTTAAACCATGGCCACCAAAGTCATGATAATTAAAAGAAAAACGCGTCTAGTACATCAAATGTGGTTCATTTTCTGATAGAGCTGTTGCATTGTATCCTAGATCTTGAAGATGCTCAGAAAAACCCATAGGGTTTTCACCATGAACTGAGATTACCTGACGCGGATCTGAAAGGATTGTATATTCTTCTAAACCGTACTTTGACATATGTCCTGAAAAATCAAATCGTTCTATTGCTAGATTTAGATTAAATTCATAAGTTTCTCCCCAGGGAGCTGTTACTACATGATGTCGAGTACCATTTAATATTTCATGACCTAACGTATCTTGTGCTTGGTATCCAACAATTGAAAGAAGATTTTTTTGATCAGATCCTGCTAATCTAACCCAAGAGTGTATCGGACCCCCTTCCATCATACCAGATGTCGATAAAACGATCATTTTTTGTTTCTTTTTTACCAATTGGGATCGAATTTTATTACGCCGTTCCCCTTTTCGTGAAATTTCTACTGGATTGAGACCTTCATGATCAAATGGGGATCTAAATGAATGATTTCGTGCCCAGTCAATAATTCGATCTGATACCCAATCACGATTGAAGTACTTCTCATGAATCTTGTTCATACGTAAAATCATCCCGTCCACATATACTGGTAATTTTCTAAAAAGAAAATCATCAAATTGCATTGCAAGAAAAACTTCAAGCTCTTGAGACCGTCCAAGGGCGAAAGATGGAGTTAAAATTTTTCCACCACGCGAATAAGCCTTCAAGATGGCTTTAGTAAACAAAGAATATACAAGTTTTCGACTTGGGACGCTTCTATGGGCATTAGTAGTCTCAGTTATAAGAACATCAATGGACTCTCCCTTTAATCCCGATAAATTAGCGGGGTCATGGAACGGAGTTTTTTGGTTATTAATATCACCAGTATAGAGAATTTTCTGTCCGTCCCAGTCAAGAAGAATTGAAGCAGAACCCAGGACATGACCTGCATCTAATAATTTTGCTGAAACACCATCAGCAACAGTGAATTCGGTATCATACTTATGACCGACTGTACAATTATTTGCAATATCAATTTCTCTAAAAGAATAATGAGTTGGGCCCTCAATTTTTATATGATCTTTCCATAAAATTTGAACCAATTCTGTAGTAGGCTTTGTCATATGAAGTGTAGGTTGATTATCAGATTTGTATAAGGCTGGAATATATCCAGAATGGTCTAGATGAGCATGTGATAACAGTATAGCATCTATTTGATCCTCAAAATCATTAATACCTTCAGGTGTTAGTGTTTTTTTGTGTAAACGCTTAGATTGTATTTTTATTCCTGCATCAAGGACGATGTTTCTATCTTTATCGCTTAATAAGAAACAACTTCGGCCTACTTCTGATGCAGCACCAAATGAAAGAAGTTCTAACATATTTAAATCATCTACTAAGTATAAATAAAGTCTTAATTATAAATTTTTAACCTATAGTTTATTTTGTGCCTATATATTAAGATAAAAGAAATATCAGGCTGAATCTTTCTCCCTTTTGAAAGATTAGATTCTTTTTCCCCCGTTTCAAGTAAAAATAGTGTCTATTCTTTAAAAAATCTTTGCTATTGGATAAATTAACTAAATTAAATACAAAAGAATCCATCGAGTTGCTAATTATATTTATGATTTAAATAGAACCTACTGTAACTAATTTAATCTCTAGGATGTTATAAGTTATAGAAAAACTTGTTAGGAATAAATATTACTATTTGAAACAAAATAGAATCTTTAAAAACCCTATATTTAATTTCTAAGCTTCTTCTAATTCCTTTCCTAAGCAATAATTTTTAGTTTTTCAATAACTGATTTTTTCACAAAAAGTGAAAAATAAAAGTATGTATAGTTTCTTTGTATATGTGTAAAATGTCTGAAGTAAAGTGCAGAGTCATCGAAGCATTTCCAAGAGATGTAGATAGAGGAATAGTTAGACTTTCAAAAAAATTAATGTCTAGCCTGGATCTTCGAGGGGGAGATGTAATTAACATTCTTGGTCGAAAAACGGTCTCTTCTATTGTATGGTCATCTAATGATAAGCAGCCTGTTATAAGAATGGATGGAATGCTAAGGAAAAATGCAAATGTTGGTTTAGATGACTTTATTATTGTTGAAAAAATTGAAATAAAAGCTGCCAGTGATATAGTGCTTGAAGGACCTAAGACAACTAACATTGAAAAAAAAGAAGTTTTTTTTCGACATTATCTTCAAGGTCGTGCGGTTTCCGCAGGAGATCAAATTCGAATTAGTCGAGGTGGAAGTTATTCTATTTTTAAAGTTAAATCACATTCTCCTGAATTTTCATCAGTATTAGTTACTCCCTCAACAAAATTTTCATATAGTATTCAAAATGATATTGATTTCTTGCAAAGTGAAAAAAAAGTGCCGAAAATTTCATATGAAGATATTGGTGGTCTATTTGAGCAAATTCAAAGACTCAGGGAAATGATCGAACTTCCTATAAGACATCCTAAGCTCTTTGAAAAATTAGGTGTTGATCCGCCAAAAGGTGTTCTTCTTTATGGTCCTCCTGGCACAGGGAAAACAATTTTAGCAAAAGCTGTTGCTAGAGAATCTGAGGCTTCTTTTCATTATGTAAGTGGTCCTGAATTCATTAGCTCTTATTATGGTGAATCAGAGGCTAAATTAAGGGAAATTTTTAAGGAAGCTAACGAAAAAACACCAAGTATAATCTTTTTTGACGAAATTGATAGTATTGCACCTCATAGAGAACAAAATAGTGGAGAACTTGAGCGAAGAATAGTTGCACAATTACTTGTTACTATGGATGGTTTGGATCCACGAGGACGGATTGTTGTAATCGGAGCTACAAACAGGATTGACGCAGTAGATCCGGCCCTTAGAAGACCAGGGCGTTTTGACCGAGAAATTGAGATTGGAATCCCAAATAAGGAAGGAAGACTTGAACTATTAGAAATTCATACACGAAATATGCCTTTAGATAAATCCGTTCAATTGGTTAAACTCGCAGAAAAAACACATGGATTTGTTGGAGCAGATATTGCAGCTTTAACACGAGAAGCAGGTCTTAAAGCAGCACACCATTTCTTTCCAGATACTTCGATCAAAAATAAATCTCTATCACACGATAAGTTAGATTCAGTTCTAATTTCCCAGAAGTTTTTCGTTGAGGCTTTAAAGGAGATAATTCCTACAACAATGCGAGAGATCGCTGTAGAAATTCCTGAAATTAGTTGGGAAACTGTTGGCGGAATTGATCATATTAAACAATCCCTATTAGAACTTGTGGAATGGCCATTACGTTTTCCTGATCTCTTCAAAAAGGCAGAGATAAGATCTAGTAGAGGTATTTTGCTTCATGGACCACCAGGAACAGGAAAAACCCTACTTGTAAAAGCATTAGCGTCTAAAATTAATGTAAATTTCATTTTAATACGAGGACCAGAATTAGTAAGTAAATATATTGGAGAAACTGAGAAAGCACTAAGAAACATTTTCAAGAAGGCAAAACAAGTTGCTCCTTCTATCTGTTTTTTTGATGAAATAGATAGTATCGCACCATCTAGGCTTCAAGGTCATTCATCTAGTGGTTTTGAGGACCGAGTTGTCAGTACTTTTCTAACTGCAATTGATGGTTTCGAGAGTTTGGACAATGTCATACTGATTGCTGCAACAAATAGACTAGATGCCATTGATCCTGCTTTGTTAAGGCCTGGTAGATTTGATCATCTAATTGAGGTCCCATTACCAGATAGTGAGACTAGGATTGAAATTTTACATATTTACCTTCCAAGTGAAGCTATAGAAGGTTTCAATCTGAATCAATTTAGCACTAAACTTGAAGGCATGACGGGAGCTGATATTGAAGCAATTTGTCAAGAGGTGCGATTAATTGCGATTCGGCGTTTTCTTAACAAATATGAAGGAGAATTAAATGATTCTGAGATCAATAATCGAATAAAGGAGGAAAATTTAGTTTTTAATCCCGAAGACATCTTCTTAGCCTTAAAAAGTTGGAATGAGCGTCAAGAAAAACCCAGATATTAAACTGAAGTGAAAAAAAACGATTAATTTACTGATAAAATCATATCCATTTCTTTTTAGGTGTATTTACTCAAAAGGAAGCTAAAAAATGCCACAAGATCAATTGTTTGATGATATTACGACTATCATTAGAATATTATCAGCTCATATGAGAAAGCTTGAATCTGAACAAAATTGGCAAAATATTGATCAGGCGTTGGATGAGTTGTTGAAAACCTTGGCAAACTCATCAAGGCGCAAAATGTTAGATGTTATCGCTCGAGAAGAGCAATGGATCACTTCTATTGTTGAAAAACTACATGAGCATCCTCAAACTATAAAACGGCATCTGCATGAACTCGAGAGGGTGGACTTAGTTCAACCTTTTCCAAAACGGGAAAAAATTGATAGAGGACGAGGTAGGCCAAGAATTTATTATAAACTGAACGAGTCTTTGGAAGAATTCATGGTATGCTCAATTTTACACTGGGATGACACTACTGAGATGTTTCCTGAACTCAGATTATTACAATGTCAACTAGCAACCTCACAATCCCCTAAAGAACTAAAACAAATCGCTCAAAGAGCTTTATCATTGAGTAAAGCCTTCCAAAATGCTGGAGAAAAATGCCTAGAATTAGTTAAATTAGCTGAAGACCGAATTAAAAAACCTAAAATGAGAGTTCGAAAAATCAAATTGGTATAAATTTTCTCAATATTTTGACCTTAATATTATTCCATCACTTGTAGTGATGTTTAAAGAGGCTGCAGTGAGTTCTTCTTGAATGTAATATGTTCCATTCAAGTAAGACTCAAAGAATTGACTAGCAGTTTGATTAGTGAAACTTATATTCGCATATATTACAGGTTGAACAACAAAGTTTTCCTTAAAGATTTTTAACCGTGTTGATGAACTATCTATCTCAATATCAGCATAAACAGAAATACCGACTCCTAATTCAGTTTGTACTTCAGTAGTTATTCCATAAAGAAATATCGTAAAGCTACTTGTAATATTGAGAAATAAAAAATCTCCATCTCCAATTCCAGAATCTAAAGAGTTTTGTTCATTAATTGTTAAAACACTGGTTGATATGATTTGAACTGTTGCTCCATAATTTGCCAAAGCATAATCTTCCACAATTATAATATAATTATCGAAATCTTCCAAAATTTCAGTATAATTCATTTGATCATTAGAATATTGGTTTAAATAGTACTCAAATCGGTAATTTATCTCACGCCCAATTTCTGATAGCAAATAATGAACATCTTTTTCAGCTTCTTCTGTTATACTTTCATCTCCTAATTCATTGATTGCAGTTATCATTAAAATTGACCACAATGATATTATGAGAACTGCCATCAAAAACATTTGAGCTCTTCTATCATTTGAAAGCACTTTGAAATTCTCCTTACGATAAGAGCCATATGCTTAGATAAAGTGCATACGATTCATTGTACGACCCGTACTCAAATGAGGAATACCCACCAAGGAAGTAACTGGCAACATAAACTGTTGTGGTCTCATCAGGGTATGTTCCAGTACCCACGATAGAAACTGTACTACTTCCCTCAATCTCTGTTAAGTCAACTCTTAACAACACAAAATTCGCTATTGTAGGAAGTTGAGCTGTAATTAATAACACTAAATCTTGTTGATAATTTTCTATAACCGCAGAATAAGCTGGATTATCATTTAAATAAATGGAAGGTCTGAGAATTCCAAGATCATCTGCTGAAGAAAGAGCTAATCGACCTTGAGTCTTTAACCAAGAATAATTTGGATTCTTTTCTCCACTTTGATTTGTCACAGAGGTTGAAATAGCGACTGATACAACCAGTAAAAGAGAAACTGCTATCAGAGTCTCCATCATATGCAGCTGGCCACGACGATCACTTAATCTATATTTGATTCTAATCAGCCTAATCCTCCTCCCATATTGTTAGATCAGCAATTAAAAGCATATTTCTTGCTGAAATAGAAAAAAGACCAGTTTCTATTTCGTATTTGGCTTCCGTTGGAATTTCTGGTCCTATTGTCGCGAAAGTTCCACTATTAGCACCATTTTTGTCAAATAATGCAGGAATTGTTCCGATCCGATAACTAAAGGAATCACTACCTTCTGAAACCGATACTATTACTAAAACAAGGTCATTTGCATTTCCAACAAAAGAAATTGGGAGCACAGGAGAAGTTGTAAAATTATTTGTCCCTGGATTTCGATAGGTTAGGGTTCTTATCGCTGTTGTGTGAATAACTGAGAATGTATGATTATCGCTTTCTTCTCGATAATCACTAACACCTAAACAATTTCCTGAAAACGATTCTTCTTGTGTAAGTAATAAGGGGCGATTTGAAACATCGATATTGATAAATTGATTAAAATCTTCAGTAGGGGGAATATAATGAGTGTATCCCCAAAAATTATCTCTCTGTGCGACAACAATCAAAGTATGTGGGAAGCTAAGATCACCAAAACTATTGTAGTCAAGGATTGCTTCACCATTGGAATCCGTTAAACTGGTGGTTAATGGGTAAATAATCCCATTTGAAAGATCAACCGTAAAAAGAGTTAAGTTTACATCCGCTATCTGATTAACATCGAGAAAGTTTACAGTTGCGGATAAACTATGATCTCCTGGTTCTAGAGAAATACTTAGAGGATTTTTTATTGTTAAATGAAAGTTAATTTCCGCTTTAAGACCTAAAAGACTATGAAGATTATCATAACTTAGAAAGAAGTCAGAATATCCAGTAATATTTGATGAACCAAGAATTAGACGAGCCATTTTGGTCGGGTCCAGTTCGTAACCTGTTGTGGCTAATTGCTGTACTGCCAATCCAAATGATTCTGGTTGTTGACTATCTATATAGCCCCAGTCTTTTGGATATCCTTCTGATCCAAATAATAGACTTGCTAAATGTTGTAGTTCTTCTCTTGTTGTTACATCTTCCCTTTGTGATACAATGAGAATGTTTGCATTTAAAATTACCACGATTAATTGACCAAGGACTATTACAAAGAAAAAAGCTGCGACTGCAAAATCAATTCCTCTAATTTGACCTCTTTTATCGAGGAGTTTGTTCCACCGTAACAATTTCAGTCCTCGGTTGTGAAAGTATTCGATTTTAGCTATCATTCTTCTATTGTTTGTTGTTCAACTGCAGACAGTTGGATAGTAACCTCTTCTAGACGGTCCTTTATTTCGAGTAAGGTAGTTTCCAACTCAGTCATTTGAAGTCCTTTTTCTAAAAGCAAAGTTGCTTTATTCATAACTTCTTCAGATTGCTTAATTTTCCCCTCAACTATCTTGTTGAATTCAGATTGCATATTTAGAATATCAGATTTTGTAGGTAAAATACTTTCAATTCTTTCTAATGCAGCATTTACTGGAGTTAAATCAACACTAACTGAACCAGTTGGAGCAGGAGCGCTCGTAGAAGCAGTTGGAGGGGGCGATCCACCTCCACCCATCATTTGTACCACTAAAAATTCAATATTCGCAATTTTATCTTCAAGAGCAGTTATTTTCTCAAGAATTTCTTTTTCTTTTGTCATTAGGTGAGAACCTCATAGACTGAATATTCTAAAGAATCATTGGAATCTTGAATGCCAACCAAGCAATAGTAACTAAATAAACAGAATGTCTGAGACCTGCCTTTGCGCTTCCTTCACCCATCTTTCCTGCAACTAAACCGGACGCACATCCTTCAATCATAAGCATATGGAAAAATACCATTTGAATACCAGCAAAATTTAATGGCATTTGTAGTTCAGCATCTGTTCCAGCCATTTCAACTGCTTGTTCTGATAATTGACTAAAGAAGGTAGCAACTAAAAGAATTACAACCAAAGTAAAGACCAAGAACGCAGCATATATGATAAAAGTGTACGGTTTCATAGAACCAAGACGTTCACGTCGAAGAGCTAATAGTTCATTCACATGAGTAAAAGCAGACTCAAATACTTGCTCAATAGTTCCACCCGAACGTTCTGCTTCTAATATTAAAAGGGAAGCACGGTTTACTAGATTCGTTCCAACATTTTCCGCCAATGCTTCAATTCCTTTTGAAAACGAAATCCCCCAACTAATTTTTGCTGCCATTTTTTGGAGTTCTTGAGTTAAAGGCCCATAATCATGTTTTGACGCTTCTTTAATCGCCCTAGGTAACGGTAAACCCGTTTTTTGGGCATCTCCAATCTCACGTAGAAGATCGGGGAGATTATTGTCTATTTTTTGACGCCAACGCATATCACTAACATAGGCAAAGCCAGCAGGGGCAAATAAGACAACCAAAGCGATCCATGTTATATCAATAACATCCAAAGGGCCAATGACTTTGAAATCTGTTATTGGTTTTTGGTCTACGTCTTTCTCGGGAAGCACATTGAATACATGATCGAGCAAATCACTATATGCAGAAACTGATAAGCTTACTACACCAATGAATAAAATTATCCCTAAGATCCAGAATTTATTTATTGTACTTGATTCAAACCTAGGCATATTATTGACCCCTATTATTCTCCAATTTCTGCTACATCTACTAATACCAACATTATTGCCATCGCAATTGGTAACAAAATGTAAGTTAACAAAAGAAGCATCATTTGTGTTCCAGCTCCCCCACCTACAACAGCAAGTATTGCAATCATGATTATGAAAAATAGAGGTGCTACTACTCCTAATACCATAAAAATTTCCGCCATCACACCTAGGGATTCTATAAATTCTTTAGTTTCTTCCTCTTTATATCGCATGAGCTCCTTTGTAGAGCTAGTAAGGTAGAAAGTTAGGTCGCCTCCAGCAGTTATTGTTCCTACAAAACCTTCACAGAACCCCGTCCATCTAGAAGATGGCGATTGTGCAGCAGATTTTCTTAAAGCTCGAAGAATATCCAGTCCTAACGCTTCAGTATCACGTGTAATACGACGGGCTTCTTTACTCAACTCTTCTGCGGTGCCACCGAGTTGTTCGGATGCTAATGATGCAAATATAACGTCTGGTGGAACCCCTGCAGAGGCCATTGCACTCATGTATGATGCAGCTGTTGGTAATGCAGATTCAATTAATCTTTTCCTTTCATTTCGCTTAATAGTTGGATAAAATTGGTAAGGTAGGTATGCCAAGATCCCAAGGGAGACACAAATAACAATTGGTGCAGCATAATAAATTGTGTCTAATTGGAGTGCAAGGACTGCAATAAGACTAACAATAAAACTCGTTATTGTAACACAGAAGACTGTAAACGCCGCAAGGCCAAGATATTGCCTTAGCGACATATCATTTCCTGCTTGTCGTAATTGTTTCTCTGTATTAGCGAATTTTCCTTTTTTGATATATTTCTCAAATGGTTTCCCGAAGCGTAGATAAGATATTCTCCGGATGGTAGCTAGACTCATAGGGAGACCTCATTTACTGATCCTTTATTACTGTACAGTATATTTTGTTCTTCTTCAAATTAATTTTCAATAATATTTTACTTGATAATTTTTAACCTATGCTTATCTTTAGACATTTAATTGTTATTGATCAAACATCCATCTATTTATCCTACTTTTAACATCTTCTTCTTTGATTGCAAAGAACTTCTTCATTTTTACGAATTACACCTTTTAAAAAGGGAAAAATCATTAGAATTCTCTTATTCAACCTGAAAATCAAAAAGTTACTGGGGAAAAACTTCTCAGAATCTCTATTGAAGAGAGGAATACAGTTTCTTCAAATGCGTATTGTTATCCTGCAATAGTAATTTAAGCTCAAAGTTATTGTATTCTTTGGAAAATCAGATTTTGGGCGAAAAATCTATGGTAGAACACTCTAAAATCCAAAAGACTTCTCAATACTATGAAAAACTTGGACTTAGAGCAGGACTTGAAGTCCATGCACAAATAAACTCGAATAGGAAGTTGTTTTGCCATTGTAAACCAAAGATTACTCCTCCAAAACTCTCACCAGATTATACCTTTGAGAGACGGTTTCGACCAGTATTAGGAGAAATGGGGGATTATGATGCAGGAATGGTTGTAGAGTTTGAGAAAGATTACCAAGTGATTTATTTTACATTCCCACCACCTTATGATGTTTGTAGTTATGAATTCGATGAAACACCTCCTTTTTTACCAGATCCTGAGGCAATTGATACTGGTTTCTTTCTTGCACGTTATTATAATTGTCAATCCCTTGTTGACGAGGTAGTTTTTAATAGAAAGCAATATCTAGACGGCTCGATCACAACAGGATTCCAAAGAACTGCTGTTTTGGGACGAGATGGATATATCCTCTTGAACGGAAAAAAAATCAGGATTTCAAATTTTAATGTTGAAGAAGATGCTGCTCGTCGTGTAAACTTTGTTGATCGAACCAATCGTACTGTATATTTCAATTTAGATAGATTAAGTTTTCCATTGGTCGAAATAATTACTAATCATGAAGATTGCAATAACCCACAGGACTTAGCAGATTTAGCGAGACTTATTGGACTTGGACTACGTGCTACTCGTAAGGGAGTTCGGGGAATTGGGAGTATTCGTCAAGATGTAAATATTTCTATAAAAAGAGGGGATAGAGCAGAGCTTAAGGGTGTTCAAGATCTAAAAAAATTCCAAATCTATGTTGATCGAGAAATTCAACGGCAAATGGCATTAATTAGGATAATGGATCAGTTAAATGATCGAGACATTGATGAAACTGATTTTGAACATTTTTATTATGATGTTTCCAAGATTATTGATAATTATTCAGATTTAAGAAGAAACAATGATTGGGAAGCATTTGGAATAAGACTTCCAAAATGTGCAGGAATTCTAAAACAGATAGTTCAACCAGGTAGATCTTTTGGCATTGAAGTTTGTGATAAGGCGGAATTGATCTCTGGTCTTCCAATAAAACAGATGTTTAATTCTGATGAGAATCCTGAGTGGATGAGCTCAAAAGCGTACGCTAAGTTTTTTGAAGTTTTGGGATTAGAAAATGAGGATGCTTTTTTCGTAACAGTTGGTCCAACAGACAAAGCAATACATGCTTTGAAAAAAATAATTGAACGAATGAAGATGGCTCTAAGCGGAGTCCCAAAAGAAACTCGTAGAGTCTTAGAAAATGGTAATTCAGAGTTTCTAAGGGTCATCCATGGAAAAGACCGACTTTACCCAGATACAGATACAGCTCCAATACCAATAGTTCCAGAACGGTTAAAAAAGATCTTTGCACAAGAGTTTCCTCCGAAACTTTGGGATATTTTAGCACTGGGAGAACTTACTTTACATGAGCTTTCACAAATTGTGCGAAATGATGTTTTTTTCTGGTTTTTTCTAGAATTAACAGAGAAACTGAAGATACCTACTCGAAAAACGTTTGGAATTATCCAAAAAGTGCGTAAATTTGCAAAAACAAACACTTTAGATACTATTAAATGGAAAAAAACACTTTCACAGATAAAGATATGGTTAGAAACAAATATGTGTTCCTTGAGTGACACAGTATGGATCCTTGAAGATATAATGAATGGAGTGCATTTTGATCAGATAGAAAATTCATTTAAAGGTAAGTCTGAGCTATTAGAACGGATTTCACGTTTCATTGAAGAAAAAGTAGAGACTGCATGGTTTAGTTTTGAAAAAAGTGCATTATTTACAGATAATACTGAACTTGCAATTCGAAAAATGATGTTTCTAATCACTAGGTCATTTCACTCCTTTCCAAAAGAAGAAGTGATTGACTCAATACGTAGCTATTGGAAAACCTGGAACACAATTGGTGGTTGATATGAGTGATTTTGATCCTTTACCTGGCTATATAGGTGAAGTTCGAGATATTTTACTAACTAAGGGAATAAAAGTCTGGACAGATTTAACAATAAAGAAAGAATCTGGTGCTAGCTTTCGAGGTGTTTTACTTCCTAGAGCAGCTTATACAGCGCCTGGTTATATCAATCTCAAGATTGGAGAAACTGGTTATAACATAGGTATCCGTATTGACCAAACTTCGACTTTTGTACTACACGATTATCGACCTGGTGAGTACCACATCCCTACGGAAGAATTTGAACCGAATCCAAACCTCCCATATGTTACTCTTCTTGGAACTGGAGGAACTGTTGCTAGTCGTCTTGATTATCGTACTGGAGCTGTTTTACCTGCTTTTACACCTGAAGAATTATTTGCTGCTGTTCCTGAAATAAAAAAAATTGTAAATCTAACACCTAAAACACTCTATCAAATACTTTCAGAGAATTATAAACCTAAATGGTGGGTCCAGACAGCAGATTACATTGCAAAAGAGATTGAAGCTGGTGTTGATGGCATAATTATTGGTCATGGTACTGATACAATGGCTTATACTGGTTCTGCCTTAGCTTATTTTCTTAAAAACCTTCCAGTTCCAGTAATTATGATCGGTTCACAAAGGTCAAGTGATCGACCATCATCAGATGCAGCAATTAACATCTTAAACGCGTGTGCGATCGCAGGTTATGAGAATATTGGAGAAGTTTTAATTTCAATGATGGGATCTACAAGCCACAAGTATAATCTACTTCATCGACCTACCAGAGTTCGAAAAATGCATTCCAGTAGGAGAGACGCATTCCGAACAATTTCTGATGTTCCAATTGGCAAAATCGATTATCAATCAAAAAAAGTAACCTATTTTCAAAAATATAAGAAGAAAAGCAACAAGGAAGATTTCTGGTTAGATAATAAAATCGATCCCAAAGTCGCAATGCTTTATTTCTACCCAGGTATGCAACCAGATACAATTGATGCATTAATTGACAAAGGATACCATGGATTTGTAGTAATTGGAACAGGATTAGGACATGTAAGTGAGGAGATGTATCCTGCTTTAGAAAGGGCACAAGAAGAAGAAATTCCTGTAGTTCTCGTTGTACAACCGCTCTATGGTTTTGTACATCTTCGTGTCTATGAAACTGGTCGAGAAATGCTTGCTCGAGGAGTAATTGAGGGTGCTAATATGCTTCCCGAAGCAGCTTATGTGAAATTAATTTATGTTCTTGGTCATACAAAAGATCTTCCTGAAGTTAAAAAATTGATCCAGACTCCATTAGCAGGAGAAATTACCTTACGTGAACCAAAATATGGCTATTTACTTCTACAGGGTTGTGAGGACAACCTTGATAAGGTTCTTCAGAAAATCTAATTTTTTTGGAACTATTATAGTATTTTTACGGAGATTTTAGGTTAAAGAGTCTTTAATTCGCGTCTTGCCTCATCAACTAATTGTTCAGGATTTTGATAATAACGTTGAACTATCCTGCTTACCTCTATAAAGTGGTTTATTTTCTTTTTAACCATCCATCGAATTATAGTTTGGCGTCGTTCCAATTCATCAAAAGCTTCACCTTCAGACCAACCTGTTTGACCCATTATATCTTCTAGAATGTAACTACGTCCGAAAAATGTAAATGAATCATCTTGAGGGTTCCAAGCAAACAATTTGTTTGTTACTAGTTCACTAGTTACTGGATCTACTCCAACTATCTCAAGAATTTCAATAGTTCGACGAACGTGTTTATCTGCTCTTCTTACTCGGCGTTGAACCATAACTAGGTTAAGTGATTGAAGTATTGTTCTAGGAACGTTCATTGGTGCGGATTCTAACCTTCGAATAACACCCATAGTTGAATCTCCATGAATTGTCCCCATTGAGGTATGACCTGTACTCATTGCTTGAAACATGATATCTGCTTCAGCACCTCGAACCTCTCCTACAAACAGATAATCCGGTCTTTGTCGGAGAGAAGCTCGGAGGAGATCAAACATAGAGATTTCCCCTCGTTTTTTCCCATTAGCTTCTGTAACTCCAAAGCCCGCTCTAGCAACCGATGGAATCCAATTCTCATGAGGGATGTTTAATTCGGCTGTATCTTCAATAGA
>JAEOTI010000150.1 GCA_016839955.1 Candidatus Hodarchaeota archaeon
GAAGCTATGAGATATTTTCCACCAAGAAGAACAGATGATTTCCCCACCCTCTCTTCTCCAGTGAAGGGCATGGAAAAAGCTAAAGTTCCTAGTTTCATTTCACCCTCATAGAAGAAAGCCATCACTGCGTTATCTAAAGGTAAAATTTTGACATTAAAGGTAACTCCGTTATGTTCACGGGATCCCTCAAGAAAACTCAATCTTACCTACCTGATACAGACGCTTTAATCTATTTGGTCGGTGTTGATTTAAGGGATATGATTTTTTCTAGATTGGAGTAACATGAATTGAAGATTGTAATTATTTCAGATATTCATTCTAATCTTGAAGCTTTGGAAGCTGTTATTTCAAGTCTAGATAGTTATGATGAAATTTTCTGTTTAGGGGATCTTGTTGGTTATGGTGCTCAACCTAACGAGGTTATCAATCGAATACGATTTCTGAAACCTCGAATATTGATTACTGGAAATCATGATTTTGCAGTTGTGACTGGAGACACATCAAATTTTGCATCTCACGCGGCATTAGCGGTCGAATGGACTAGACAGGAAATTAGTTCAGAGAATCTATCATACTTGAGAGATATGCAACCATTTTCAAGTTTTACACAAGATGATATTTGCATTAAGGCTTATCATGGAAGTCCTAGAGAACCTTTGAATGAGTATGTTTTTCCAGGAACAGCAGATTTTGTTTTAAAAAGTATGATTGAAACTGCAGAATGTAATATTCTGTTATTAGGACATACACATATGCCAATTGAATTTAGATCGAATTCACAATACTTGTTTAATCCTGGGAGTGTAGGACAGCCAAGAGATAGAGATCCCAGAGCGAGCTATGGTATCTTAGAAATTGAAAAACAAAATGTTAATTTTGAAATTAAAAAAGTAAATTATGATATAGATTCCGCAGCCGCTAAAATATTAGAGAAACCTGTACCAAATTTTTTAGCAGATAGACTTCATTTAGGATATTAATTCTACTTTAATAAAATAGATAGAATAAATTATTCATTGAACTATTTTCTTTCCACAATAATCACAGTATTTTGAATTCTTTTCCAAATTACGTCCACAATAGATACAAAATTTTAATTTAACCATTTTTTCGTCTTTAGATATTCCAATTTTGATTTTATTTTTGCTAATTTTTATGTTAAATTTTTTATCGCAATTTGAGTATACAGGACATAGAAGACATTTCATTTCTGGACATAAATTTTCTCCAATTATTCTAAGTGGATCTTCTAAGTTCCAGGGTTGTATATTAAGAGATTTTACAACTTTATTCCAAATTTTTTGGGTTAATGTGGATAGGGGGTCTCTATCAAGATATCCTTCATAGGAAGCATCTTGAATCTTAATAATTCCAGTATAGATTGTAAAGAGAACAACATTCCTATCAACAAATATTCCAAAATCTTTTGATTTCTTGATCTTAAGTAATCCACTTGTTGACATTAATTGAATATATCTGTAAACTATTCTGTCATCATCTATTTCTAAGAGTTTCTTTACTTTTTTTATTACTCTTGATAATTCGAGGGGTTTTTCAGTTATTCTCCTAGGATCACCAGCATAACTGTATAGAAGATTTTTTGATATGGTTCTCCAACATTTCATATTTGCATTTGGTTCAGTAACATTGAATTTTGTTAGGGTATCAAATAGTCCTGAATCACTTCGTGTTAGTATTTGTTCTGCATCAAAGAACCAGGGAGTTTCTTCGTATATTTGTCTGGCTTTTCTCCAAATTGAATTAGAGTTGATCGTATCATCCAAAGCAAAAATATAAGTTAAAAATAGCGAATGTCCTTTGGAACCAGAAATAATTCTCTTAGGTAAGCTATAGTCAGCCGGCTCATATTTCTCAAATAATCCTAATCTATTCTGATATTGATGATAGATACTTTCACCTAATTCTCTTGCTTTATTTTGTTCTACTATCAGTGAATTTTTTTGGTCAGACATAAGACAATCAGAGGCTAAACTCTTCCAATTTTTCTTAATCTTAAGCTTTCTTTATATCTACTAGGAGGGTTATAAGAAAAAGCATTTTTCTTTCAGGTAATATAATTCAATAAGGTTTGTATTGAGAATTGTCAATGAAACTTGATCGTTTGGACATCGAGATTCTAAAAATTCTTCAAGAAGACGCTAGAAAATCCTATGTTAAGATCGCAGAACAACTTCAAGTCACTGAAGGTACAGTAAGATTTCGAATCAAGAAATTGTTAAAGGATGAAGTCATAACGCGGTTTCTAGCTTTAATTGATCCTAGAAAATTAGGTTTCCAAGTTACAGCAGTAGTAATGCTCAAGGTCGATGGACCGTTTATTGATGATGTTTTTAACAAACTCATCAAACTTCATGAATCTCAGCATATATTTCAGAGTACAGGAGAATATGATATAGTATCTATTGTTCATACAGAGGATCTTCAACATCTTGGCAAATTGATTAACAAAATAAAATCTTTCAAAGGAGTTAAAAACGCAACTTTTTCTGTGATTACAAGATTCGTTAGAGTAGAACCAACACTGAAATTGTGAGCGTACACTAGTCTTCTTACGAATATCGTAAAATATAAAATTATTTTTTAAAATTTTCGTAACTTTTTATATCACATTTCATGTAACTTGGATTACTCGGTCGATTTTGATGCTCATCGAAATGAAAATCGCCAATAAACAAGTCATTGTTGTAGGTGGCGGAAAAGTAGGTGAGCGTAAGGTCCAAGCTCTTTTACGTGAAGGGGCAAAAGTAACTGTAGCAAGTAAGAATTTTACAGATTACTTGTCAAATCTTGGTAAATCAAATAAAATAAATTTAGAAAAAATTGAAAAAAAACCATTATCACAGATTATTAAATCACTTACTGATTTTGACATAATTATTGCAGCAACTGACGATGAAGAAATGAATATGACACTGACCAAACAGGCACAGAGATCTAAGATTCCTATATGTGTAGTTGATCA
>JAEOTI010000151.1 GCA_016839955.1 Candidatus Hodarchaeota archaeon
CCATCATAAGTAGCAGCAATGAAGTAAGAAGTCCCTGTCGAAAGAACAGATGTATATGCATATATATTATCACCAGAATTATCAACCATGTGAAGATAAACTCGATTATTTGTTTGCCAAAAAAGAAGCCATTCACCCCAATATGCCCAATTTGTATATTTACTAACTATAGCTTGACGAATACTTGATTCCACTTTTACCCATATCGAAAGGCTATACGAAGCATCCGATCCGCCAGAAACAAAAGTATAGTCATCATCATCACCTATACTAACATACTCTTTAGAACTCTCCTCAAAATCTAAAGCATGACTAGATCCACTATGAAGACCACTCACCCAAGCGGGGGTATTCACAAGTGTTCCATCATGATGCCATGAACCAGAATCATCAGCTGTACTACCGCTTCCATCATCTAAATCCCAATGAGAAACAGGAGTTGGAAGACTTGCTTGGACAGGATTTGTTACAATAAAAAAGCTGAACAAAAATACTGTACATACTAAAAAACTAAAAATTTGTTTGTGTTTCATACGTTCTCATTCCCTAAACAGTTGTACGACTGTCTCCAACAACATTCTACTTATAATTCTAGTAGAGAGACAGTATTGAAAGTGAATTAAATTATATAAGATTTTCGAAGAGTGAATTATTCTGCATTAAAATACTTCTTCATTCCTCTTGTAAAAAGATAAGAAAACGCCGACTCTGTAAAAAAAGACCCATATGGACTCAGAAAAAGAGTAAAGGAAAAAGAGTTGAGCATGACCTCTGTAAACGGTGTTTCATAAAGAACTTAATAGCTGTGCTGGTGTTTATTTTGAAGTTTGATCCTTGATGACCGCAACAACAATTGATATTGCTGCTGCTATAACTAATACAAAACCTGCTGTTATCATGAATCTTTCCAAGATATCGAATTGTTGTTCAATCTTGCTTACGACATTAACTTGAACTGAATGGACTAATTCTCCTTGTGTATTATCAAAGACCTTGCAAGTGACTGTGTGGGGGTTGTAAAAGGGAGACTCATCTAATTGAAGTTCATAGATATATATTACAATATTGGATCCATTCCAAGAGTTGTTTTTATTGAGTTTTCCATCTACTGTAATCTGATAATGAGTAGGCTCCCGGTAATTCTTAACGGCCCATTCAAGAATGTGAGTTCCATTACCTTCTAGATATTGAAGTTCAGAATCAGGATTCGACTTAAAATCGTATTTAGTGTTTTCAATGTGGTTATTCCAGAGTGTTAAATCCCCTAAGACCACGCCAATAAAAATGACTACAATAAGGACTGTGAAACGGTCTGCCATGTGAAATTCAATGGGTCTTTATGCCTTTTTACTAATAAAAGTTGTGATAGAGGCCGTCTTTTTTACTAAGATCAACAGAATATTATGAAAAAATAATGATGAGAAATTCTAGAAAGAATTAATTCGCCTAGAAGTGAGAAGGGGTCAACAATCTCCAAAATCCCTTTTTTTTTCTGTGAAAAAAGAAAAAAAAAAGTGGAACTCCAGTATCTTCAACATGAATTTTTCACGGCATTCCCAGAAGTTCAATGGCAGCGGGAGTTGGTGCTTGATTTACGGATGTTTGATGAGTTTAAGTTGGTCGTACAACATCGTCTTAGTTTGTTAAATAAACAGGTGGGACTCTTACGATTACTAAGCGATGAGCAATTACTTACGGAAGATGATTCCCATCAAGACTTCAACAGTCTGGGAACAATAGTAGCCTCCCAACTTTTACAAAAATATCACAACCAACTGATTGAAGCATATTCTCATCAGCAGGATCTTCTTTATGTAGTAGACAAGATATTAGACTGGTTAGATGGGAGTTATATTGCTCGTGAGGACACAACGTATTTCTTTGATTGTCAGGTATGTGGCTTATGTCAAGGTATGAGTGATTGTTTCTTTGAACCTTTCTTGGATCTTGTCTTAACTCAACTAGGGTTTGAGACCCATGTAGAAGATCCGTCACCAACTCTATGAAGTATTTATCTTTTGAACAAGTGTTTTGAAAGAATGTCATTCTTAGAGAAAAACAGTTCGATATGTTCAAAAAGGAGTGAGTCATTTTAGAATGTAATCTTGAGGATCGAGGTCAACAGAGGGTTGCAGGTTGATTATCAATAAATTTTTAGTTAAACAAACAGTTATAGTCACTGTGGTAATGGCAGCACTATTCATAGTTACAACAGGTATTTACAAATATATTAGACATCCCCAAAATTTAGCTCTGATATTGATAGCTTTGCCATTTGCCTTATATATACCTGGATTTCATGATTCTGGTATTTGTTTTGGTGATCTACTTTGTTGGGTCCAATTAATTGTTCTTTTAACACTTTACTCTGATTATACTGATTATAAATCAAAAAAGAAATGTCCTGAAGATTTTCTCAATTATTACCAACAAACAGGCTTTTTTTTTCCTAAATTATTTTCTATCAAAAGATTACAGTTCTTATCAGTCTTTAATCGTCCGATCGCTCGGTATCTCTGTCTAACTTTAATTTATCTTCTAATTGTTCTTCGATGCTTTCAGATTTATCATTCTGGTGATTGGCTTGGTGTGTATTGAATGGTTTCACTTTTAGCTTTATCTATCATAATCTTCTACCGAAAGATTAACAAAACAATAAATTAATTCGAGTCTAATATTTTATAAAACAATGTTTTCCATTGTAAATAGATACACGGAATTCAGGAAAAAAGAAATTGGTTAATAAAGCAAAGGCGATAGTCTGCATTGTAATAATAGTTATAGTCCTATTTATATTGTTAAACAATTAGATGATTAAATAGTGAGGGTAATTCCACGCTACAAATGATTGAAATTATTCTAGTCTTATTTATTTCAACCTGTTTAAACAAAATAACTCATCTTGCTATATAAAATATAAACACCAGTTGTAATAAAAAGGGTAACTCTATCTGCTCTATCTCATTCCAGTACATAAAAAATCACCAAACTAATTAACATGTAATATTCTTTCGAATGAACGAAATGAAGACATTAGAGGGAAGTTTGATTTTGATTTCAGCCTGACAACCTTATAAACCCTTATCCTTTCTAGATAACAAAAGATGTGTGTAAATTGGGAAAAAAGAAGAAAAAATCAGAATCAAGTACTGAAAGACGATCCCAAGCTCAAAAATCTGGTTTCCATGAAACAACTCTCCCAGGAGACCGAGGATATGTAAAACCAACTAAAGATGGCGGAAGATTGCATAAATATGGTAAAAGTAGTCCCATTCATAAAGATAAGGCGGATCCAACCCGAAACCCTATAAAGCATATTTCTAAAGATGTAATAGGAAAGCGTCTTAAGAAATTAAAATTCTGGTGAAATAAGAACTGAGATATTCTCTTAATGTATCGAATGATAATTAATCTGGAAAGAAGAAAATGAGGGTACAGACTTATAGCTTTATTCTAATATTCTTGTTTTTTCTTGTGATACTTCCCATAACTGAAAGTGAGATGATAGATCAAGGAGATAGTTATCCTCCAAAGCCAGGACTCACACATGGAATTTATTGGGGTTCTTATGGGTCAGATGATGGTCAATTCAATGTACCTTGGGGAATAACGATTGATTCAAAAGATATGATTTACGTTGCTGATAAAAATAATCATCGAATTCAAGTCTTTTGTACAAATGGTTATTTTGTTACCAAATGGGGCTCATATGGAGCTAATAACAGTCTTTTTAATTGTCCTACCTCTATAGCGTTCAATTCTACAGGGTATATTTTTATCACCGATAAATTGAATCATCGGATTCAGGTCTTCGATTCAGCCTTCAACTATGTCACCCAATGGGGTTCCAATGGCTCAAAAGAGGGCCAATTTCACCATCCGATTTATATTGCAATTAATAAAACAGATTATATCTATGTAACAGAGGAGGAAAATCATCGTGTTCAAGTTTTTGATCCACAAAACAATTTTGTCACTCAATGGGGTTCTTTTGGTTCAAGTGACGGTCAATTTAACAAACCATATGGTATTATGTTCGATTCAGCTGGCCATGTGTTTATAGCAGACCATTTAAACCATCGAATCCAAGTCTTTAGTGCTAATGGTAGCTTTATTAGGAAATGGGGGTCTTATGGGAATGCTGCAGAGGGTATCATTGGAGCAAATGCTGCTAAATTCGATGGCAAATTGAATGGACCTACCCACCTTGC
>JAEOTI010000152.1 GCA_016839955.1 Candidatus Hodarchaeota archaeon
CCAGTGCAGACGCCCGATCACGACAAGCTTGAGTTAGACCTGATGATAGATCAGTTCTTTGTTGAATAACGTGACGGAACCGTTCTAACTCCCTTCTTTCAGAAACGTTCTGTTCGCGTGCTAGGTTTAAGAAAAGGGACACACCGAAGGTACAACGTCGGGTTAGTTGTGTCAGTTGGTTGATCTTCTCTTTGTTGGTAGTTGGGTCAAGAGGCAAGACTACGGTTTTAACAAGCGTGGACATGACAAATCACGCGGGACATCATAATTTCAACGATTCTCGGTTAAAAGGTTTACAGACACCCTTATGAAAATTGATACAAACATTTAGTACAGAATTAATCCCCCAGTTGGAAAATACAGAAAAAAGGTGTTATGAGGTTCTATTGTTGATTATCTCGAACTAGTCTTCAACGATGTCGTAACTAAACGAAAAATCGAAGATATTTACTGCTCCATTCAACCTGACTACATTCACTTGTTCATTGGAGTAGACCATTTACAACCCCCTTACGATATTGTAAAGAATATAAAGGCATAGCTGGTTTAAAATTCTGTAAAAGCTTCCCATCCCTAAAACAGCGGTTGTGGAAGGGACGGTTATAGAATCCTAGTTACTGGATCAGGACAGTAGGAACAATCAATAGTGAGACCGTTAAACAATAAATTAAAAACCCAGAAGATCAATGAAAGGAAAACTACCTGTATATCATCCACCTGTCAAAGATATGTGGTTTTCTTGCAGTATTCAAAAAATAAAGGGTTGTTTGATTATATTAAGGAAAGGAATTATTTGTCGTATTATCCACAGCCATTACTTGATCAAAAAATACTTGAGTTTTTACAGGAAGACATGTATTTTGGGGATATGTCTTCAGAACTATTACCAAATAAAATAGTGGAAGCTTCCATCCAAGTAAAGGAGAGGGGAATAGTTGCTGGAATACCGTATGCAGCAAGGGTTTTTGAGCTTCTGGGATTAAAAACTCAGGTAAAAAGTTCTGATGGGACAGAAATAACTCCAGACCAAGTAATTTTAGGAGTTAAAGGACTCATAAAAGATATTCTAAGTGGAGAAAGGTTATCGTTAAATTTCCTTATCAGATTGTCAGGAATCGCTACGACAACTCGACAGTTTGTAGAAAAATTAAACACACTCCCAAATCCTCCGATTATTGCTGCAACACGAAAAACAACTCCAGGATTTAGGTTTTTTGAGAAATACGCTGTGTCTATTGGAGGAGGAGACCCACACCGAATGTCACTCTCAGATACTATTCTCCTAAAGGAGAATCATCTATTAGTGTTTGAAGACTTGAAAGAAGCAATCCAACAAGCTAAGAGACAGTCAAGTTTTACTAAAAAAATCGAAGTCGAGGTGACTTCGATAGAAATGGCCATAGAAGCAGCTCAAGCTCAGGCCGATATAATAATGTTTGATAATTTTGAACCTTCTGCAATAAGAAAAGTAGTGAATCATCTCATTGATAATGATCTTAGAACTCACGTCTGTTTAGAGGCTAGTGGGGGGATTACTTTAGACAATGTCATTGAATTTGGGAAAACTGGTGTTGATGTTCTATCAACTGGTATTCTAACTCATTCTTCAAAAGGGCTTGACTTTTCCCTCATTGTTAATCAGTGAGCTTCAAGCATTTTCCGAAATGCAATGGTCAATATCTTTTATTATTTCTTTGTAGATTTCTTGGGCCTCTGTTGCTTCTTTAACTCCCCTTATAAGGGCATTTCCTCCAGCCATTAAAGAAATTTTAATATTTTCTCTCTGAAAGGTTAATGCAAAAGCTCCAGAAGTTAATATTGAAAATTTTTTCTCTAAAAGTTTTCTTGCCCCTGAAATATTGATTTGAAAACTTTTTGGTGCAGGAATCATGAAACTATCTCTTCCACAGAGTTCTACTACATTTGAGTATTGAAAGGGGATCGATTTATTTTGGATTCCACAAATTTGACAATTTTCTCGTTTTAGGATAGTAACATGATCAAATGAGAGAGTTTCTAAGTCAATGTATAAGAGTGAATTTTCAAGGACAGGAGGTTTTCCTATTATTATACGAATTGCTTCACTTACTTGAATTGAACTTGCAATTATTACTGCAGACGTATGAACACCTATTGATTCGCAGGTAGGAAGCTCATCATCGTTAATTTTTCCAAATATACAGTCAAGGCATGGTCCATCTTTGTAAATAAAAGTAGCTAGGTTCGCAGTAGTTCCCGTTACCCCTGCAAAAACATATGGTATTTTCAAATCGATGCATACCTTATTAATTAATCTTCGAGGTTTAAACCTATCTAAACCATCAATAACTAAATCTACTCCTTCAAGAAGCATCATAGCATTGTTTTTATCTATCTCTGTTGCTTTCACATCAATATCCAGAGAAGAATTAAGTTGTTCAAGGCGGTTTTTTGCTGCTTCAGCTTTACTCTTGTCAAGATCTTCTTCTTGGAATAATGGTGTACGAGGAAGATTGGAAGATTCCACGACATCTCGATCTATAAGTCGAAGAAAACCGACACCCATTGTAGATAATTGCATTGCGACATTAGAACCTAACCCCCCTACACCTACAATTGCAACCTTTGCGTTTTTCAGTTGTTTTTGATTTTCTTCGGTAAAAAATGGTAATGCTGTTTGTCTAGAAAAACGTTCCACTTCATTTGGATTTAATATAACCAAAAAGCGTACCTCTTAATCGAATAGTATGATTTTAAGTATATTTATCATTTTTCAATAAATTCTAAAGGTTATTGGAGATGGTAAGTGTAGACATAAAGGAATAATTTTGTAGGTTAGTTGACCAACTATGGCTAATAATCAACCGAATAAATTTCTTCGAGTGATTTCTAACCTATTTATCTCAATCATCAGTGGTTTTTTAACTTTTGGCGGAGCATTAGTGGTTCTGGTAGCGTTACCTTTTCAAATTCAAGATTTTACAAGTTTTCCTTGGTCATTTGTATTATTTCTATCTGTAGTAGCATTTTCTTATTTTGTACTTACCCTCCTCCCTCCTGAAAGTCTTTCAACGGCTGTAAACGACGAATAAGAAGTATCCGTCTTTTTTTTTAACTAATGATTCGTTTTTCTTTTACCGAAGGTTCAATTCTCATTTTACCTTTGCGGTCAGTATAAAGCTGGGATTCCCCAAGCCATTCATACAATAGAATAGCTAAAGCTGCAACTTCACTATGTGGTTGGTTACCGACTGATATGTTGATATCAGCCAATTCAAAGATGATTCCAGGTACCTTCGCTCCCCCAACAACAATGACTGCTGAACTAACTTGATTTGAAGAATTTCTGAGCCAATTCAACCCTTCTGTCAAAGGAACGCCATACATGGATAGATGGATAATTTTTCTTCCTTTATTTTGCTCAGCAGTGAGATAAGCCTTCCAATTAGGAACATAATGAATTGAAAAATCCCCACCCCAATTTTCAACGAGATTATTAATTGAAGTAACAAGATTTTGATCCTGCTCCCCTGAATAGGCTCCTTCAACCGCCCCAAGGGCTCTAGCGGTAAGGAAAACATGAGTTGATAATCTTTGATCTCTTTGAATACGATGTTGAAGGCGTAGAACCGTGATTTTTGGTTGTTTCACATTTTCCAGCCTGGTTTACAATCAAATTTTTTTTAAATCTACAGCTTTCAAAAAAAAGGACTAAAACAAGTTGGTTAACGGGGTTCTCCAACGAAATTAAGAATTGACTTCCCAAGTTCTTCAAATGCGTCATCAACATTTTGTCCAGACTTTGCACTTGTTTCCATATAATTTACTGTGAATCCTAGACCTTTGGTTTTTTTAGAAATTTTTTCTGCATAAGCTAATGCTTGCTC
>JAEOTI010000004.1 GCA_016839955.1 Candidatus Hodarchaeota archaeon
GTTTGAATCCAGATATCTTCCTCTTGTTTTAATGCGGAAACTAAAATTGAGTTATAAGATTTCAACTCGCTTTTAATCTTTGATGGATGAATAAAGAGTAATTGTTTTGAAGTATAACCCAATCCTCTAGAATAATCGACAAAGAAAGAAGGGATTGCAGGCAATTCTACTCTAGGCTCTTTACTCTTTTGATTTATTGTAAATTGTTCTTCTTTGTGACTAGTTAATGTGACATTTTTTATCTCATCCCATGCTAGACTACAAATAATTATATCACCATTTTTGACTCTAAGACCAATATTATCAATAGTCAAAATATCTTTGGTAATTACACCTTTACGATCTTTTTTGAAATGAATGCCTTTTGTATTAAATTCTTCTTCTAAACTTTTTATCTGTTCAAAAGTTAATTCTTCCTCTAAATAGGTGGCTTGACGTAAAAATTCCATTAATTTGTCTTGCTCGAACCTTTCAATTTCAGTATCTATTTCTTTCTGAGTATTTTCATCTTCAGAAGCGTAAATATAATTATCCTTGTCAACGACTAAATTAAACTCATTAGCTATCTCAAGTATTTCTTCAATAGTGGCCATACAAACAGTTTCTAACCATGTGAGTTTAACTTTTTTCCCATCTCTAATTCTATCTAATAATTCGGCTCTTTTCTCTTGTTTTGATCCCAAATTAATCATTACCTCGTTCGTTATGTATAATTACAGAATTAATTATTTAAATAATTATTAATTACAAAATAGAACCATTTTTGTCAAATACTACTAGCTCTTTGAATTTCTTTTCAATTTTAGATATAGCTTTTTGATAGTTTTTGTATGGAAACCCCCACGCAACACCAAGATCATCTTCCCAATCATCGTACAAACCCATTTGCACTTCGGGATACAGTCTGATATCCTCTATTTTTTCTAGATTAAGTTTAAAATTTTGAGGTTTATTATCAACCATTGAGAGATAGAGATTATATGTTGGTCCTACAAAATCTATTCCTGCTTCAATTTGCAGTCTACTTACAGTTCGTTGTTCATCTAAAACCCAGCGTGTAAATAATTTCTTTAGGTGTTCATCGATTTTCATAGATTTGATTTTGAGTTGATTGTTGAAATCAAAAATGATTGCAGTTCGAAACTCTTGTGGTTTTACCTTGGAGATGTAGACTGCTTTCCCTTCTTCATCTATCCATAAACCGCATAGTTCCTCTGGAAAATCTTCCACTTCAAAACACCTATTGTGTTTGAAATAAGTATTATCTTGTTAAAACTGTTTCTAGTAAAAAAAATATAATGTCGAATGTAAATTCGACATATTTCAAGTGCTGGATATTTGGAATGTAGCTTTTGAATCAAGCGATTTGAACATATTATTTGGTAAACCAATAAGAATTGAATCCTTTGATACATCACCCCAACCAATTGCACCTGTACATGGAAATGCAACATTTGCTTTTTGTGTAATGAATGGCATGCTTGATGTCGTATAACAAAATGATGTACCTGTACTGAATTTTCTAAGAATGGGGTCCATAATTCTTGCAATTAGATACTGCTTAAAGAAAAATGTGAGAATTTTAGTCATGGGTTTGTTTTTAATCAATTTAGAAGCAAATAACCATTTGAATAAACGTATGCTTCGTAGATTGCGTCGTCGTTTTCTAAGTTCTTTTTTGGTAAGATTCGACAAATCAGTAAATTCTGATAAGTTTGAAAAAAATAGTTTATTCAAATATTCTTGATTGAAACTGTCTATATCTAATAAATCAATTATTTTTCGTGTGTTTTCTTGATCTGCAACTAAAGTTACAACATCTGATCCATTTGGATTGTTTTTTTGTATGTTAACATAAACACCTTCATTCAAGTCTTTGAAAAGAGGTTCTATTTTTTTCTCTAAACCTGATTCGGGTTTTTTCAAACCTAGAGAAACAGGGCACCATTTGCATGCACTTATTGAATCATTTGTTACAATTATTCCATCTGGATAATTTTCCTTATGTACTAATCTTATTGCATCGCAAAATGATCGAACTTTAGGATTTATTTCACTATACTCCTCGGGCATTTCTTTCTCATTAAGGAAGTTAATGCCTATTGGTTTTCTAACCAAATTTATTACTTGTTTTTCTTCAGACATAAACACCCTCCGTTTTGTCTTATTACAATACTGTATTACAAAACTGAATATAAATGTTTCGTCTTAAGACAAAAGTTCTATTGTTTTCATTAATACTAAAAATCATTAATTATTTGAATTGTTTATATTTTTCTGACTTCAGTTCAAGTAAAAATGCCATTAAATGAAGATAGTTTAATTAAAGAATTTATGATAAAATTAGTAATGTGGTGAAATACCTTTGTTGGCGGGGACGGATAAAGAGCTACAAAAAATACTGGCTCTAAATAGAAATGGTGATATTCTCGAAGCTTATCAAAGATTATCTGAATATGAAAAGAAAAATCATCTAGCTGAAATAAATAATAGAATACAAATTGTTAAAGCTTTCTTGGTTTCTCCTGAGCAGAATTGGGAGAAAAGCTTAGCGATAATAGAGGATGTTATTCCAAAATGTGAATCATTAAATGATGAGCTGTTATTATTGGATGCTTTTTTTGTGAAATCTCAATGCCTATCATGGGGTGAACAATATA
>JAEOTI010000153.1 GCA_016839955.1 Candidatus Hodarchaeota archaeon
AACTGCTCCTTTCAATGCACACAAAGCTCGGGCTCCCCGATATAAGATTTCACTAACCCTATTTCCATCTAATTCCAGTTCTTCACAGATAAAAGAAACAAAACGAAGATCGCGAGGTATTTTTTCTATCAAGGTCAAATGTTCTCTTGCAGCTTTGATAGTATTTTTTAGTTCTAAATCCGCTTTATACTGTTTCTGAAGTTGTTCTTCCGTTATGAAAGCCGAAATATTGTTTCTAATAATCTCAATCCGTGAAGAAGGATTAAAATCTATATTTGTGGAAGCTGAGATACCAAATCTCTCAGCAAAGTGAGGTCTAAGGTCGCCTTCCTCTCTATTCATTAGTCCAATTAGTGTGGTAAAAACTGGGTGTTCAAAAGATAACGTCTCTCGCTCAATTCGGTTTTTTTTCTCATCAACAATGCTCAAAATGATGTCAACTATTGGATCAGCGAGTAAATTTACTTCTTCAATAACTAATATGTTCTGGTTGGCCCGTGCTAAAAGACCAGGCTTGAAAACTATCTCTTTGTTCTTGAGTGCACTTAAAACATCAAAACTCCCAATTAATTGGTCTTCTGTTATCGATATGGGTAAAAAAATTAATTCCATTGGTTTAAGTTGAATCTTTTGTGGTTTTGGAGTGGAAATGGACTTAGAACACGACTTACAAGGTTTTTCATCTTCAGGAGAACAACTTAATGGACAACCCTTACTAATTACTTGGTTCAATAAAAGAAGATGCTCCAAAGATCGAATAATACGTGACTTACCAGTTCCTTTTGGACCCGAAATCAGAACCCCTCCAATTTTTGGGTCTACAAGTGTTAGTAAACAAGCAGTTTTTATTCTCTCATTCCCAATAGAAGACGAAAACGGTGGAATCCAACCCTTAATTGAAGTTTCAACCGTTTTAGTCAAGTAAGGTTCCTTCTTATTAAAAAATTGATTTGAAAGCTTCTTCAATTTCCTCAGTTGAAGGCGGATCAACATATCCTCCTTCTCGTGTCCGATGAGTAAGAACAAGAGCTGCGCATTCTTTGATGTGAGATAATTCAACTTTTAAATTATCATTAAAAGCAGCAAAGGCCCTAGACGCTTTAGTTAGTACTATGTCCGGGCGATAACCGTCCATTCGTAAATGGGAACATAGCTTGGCAATAATTTCTAAACTTGATTGACCCACAATAACTTCTCTAAGATTTTGTTTCGCTCTCATAATTTTTTCTATGAGTAGATCCTCTTCTGTTTTCCATTTATTCCTAAATTCTTGTGGATTTTCAGAAAACTGGATATTACGATCTATTACTTCTGTTCGTTCATTGGATGATAAATCAGTACCTGTTTGAACATGAAGAGCCATTCTATCAAGAAGTTGAGGTCGCAAATCTCCTTCTTCCGGGTTCATAGAGCCTATAAGCACGAATCGTGAAGGGTGGGCAACAGAAATCCCTTCTCTTTCTACATAGTTCCATCCAGAGGCAGCAGCATCAAGAAAATCATCAATTAAATGATCTCCTAGTAAATTAACTTCATCGATGTATAATACGCCTTGATTGGCTTGAGCAAGAATTCCTGCTTCAAAAGACTCAATTCCTTTTTTCATCATGATGTCAATATCAATAGACCCTACTAATCGATCTTCTGTAGCTCCAAGAGGAAGAGTAATGATTTTCATTTGCCTTTCCTCAATCTGGGGATCGTTTTTTGATGAACAGGAAGAGCATTGATTAGTTTCGTCACTCGGTGAGCAATTAAATTGACAATCGCGTATAACTTGGACTTTTGGTAAAATTCCTTGCAAAGCTCTTACAGCAATAGATTTTCCGGTTCCTTTAGGTCCCCGTAGCAAAACACCACCTATAGATGGATCGATAACGTTTAAGATTAGTGCAATTTTGGTTTTTTCGTTCCCAACGATGGCAGAAAATGGATACGATGAAAATTCAGTCATTATACATCCTTTCACAAATTTAGTTTTCATGCTTGGATATTTAAGAAGCCTTAGACGTAGGAAAAAATGTAGTTGACTTTCTTTGTAA
>JAEOTI010000154.1 GCA_016839955.1 Candidatus Hodarchaeota archaeon
CTTAATTGAGAACACCAGGCTAGAAGTAACAATAACATCAAGCCGTTTCACTCTTCTGACCTTTGGATTGGGATCAATAATTGCAGGAATAGGAGTAACCATTCTTTCAGTTAGGGTTAAAAAGAGGTAAACCAACCTTCATTTCCAAAAAATACCCACTAAAATGAATAAAATTTCTACTCTTTTGAAATTATGAGAAAGTAGTTTGATTTACGTCGCCTATTAACAAGTTTTATCCATATAAAAGTTTTAAGATTTTAAATAAGTCATAAAAAGCATTATAAATCCATTTACACATATTGATAGTGACTAATGAGTGGTTGAATTACTAGAGAAGAATATCTAGGTGATCTAGTAACCAAATGACAACTCATTTTGCAGGTATTGCTCAGAAGAATGTAATTGAAATAATCCTATAGATGCTGTTCAAATATGCTAATTAAAACTTATACGTTCAAGTTAGAACCATCATGTACTCATTTAACTAGTTTAGAAATGTTTCAATATCTTGTTTGTGAAGCTAGTCAAAAACTGCTGACTTGTTTGTAGACATCAAAATGGCTAGAAAAATTAGCCTCTTCAAACCTCAAGGCATATAAAATCATAGATGAAAGCCAAGTAATCTTGTCCTCACATGGAAATCTAATTTAGCTTCCCTCTCGAATCCGAAGAGGGATTACTGAACGAGTAGGACAGATTCTTCGTTCCCAATATAAAAGAAAAGTATGTTATGACGATTGCGTGAAAGTTGCAGCAATCACAGGTTTAACTGGAAATCTGAATTCACTAGTAAGAACTGTGGCAACAACACTTCGCCTTTTATATGGCCGATATTATCGATATGTTCTGCTTAGACAAACCTTAAGATTACTAAGGCGACTTTACCTGAAATATGGTTTAGATATCTGGACAATTCAGTATATAGATGTTGTACGACCTATTATTACCAGTTTTACTTTTCCCTATAGCCCTGATGATGGACAAGCAATAGAATATTCATATTCACATCAGCAAATTTCTTACCGCATGAAGCTACCTTGTGTACCCTTTCCCATGAAAAGAAGAGATTGGATGTGGTTTAACGGTACACTTCCTATTCATCCTAGAATACAACAAAAATTAAAGCATACTTTAAAAGAGAATCCTTTGAGACCTATTCTTCGAAAAAAACGCTTAAAAGGTGGGTTGCGTGTTTTCGTTATTCAATTCCCCTGGAAATTTCTCTCTTCAGAGCAGCAAAAACGTACACAAGTTGAAAGAGATCAACGAGCGTTATCTATTGATTTAGGTTTGGTAAACTTGGCTACCTCGGTCGTGTGTGAAGCTGGGTATCAGGTTAGTTCACCCTCATTTATCAAATTAACTAATAAGCGTTATCAAAAGATTGAGCAATTAGATAAGCATATTTCTGGTATTCAACATAAAATATCAGTCAATCCACCAGTCTGGAAAGGATTAAATCGTTGTTTAGAAGAACAAACACGTTTATATGCAAAATTAAACCGTTATCGTGAGGAACTAGCTCATGCTATTAGTAACACGCTTTTAGCTTTAGCATTACGAGCTAATTGCAAGTTTCTCATACTCGAGGATCTTCGAGGTCTTTCCCCTCCTAAAGCAAGGAAGCGATTATCGAGACGCTTAAGTAATTGGTTACGTGGACGTATTCTAGAAATACTTGCCTATAAATGTTGTCAAAAGAATCTTGTGTTTCTCAAAGTCAATCCTTGGGTCACATCGAGTTATTGTCCTCGGTGTGGTAAGAGAGGAAAGAAAGTTCGTTCCTCAAATGATTTAACTGAAATTTCTGTTGGTAGGTTTTTCTATTGTCCTAGTTGTGGTTTTAAAGCTGACCGTGACTACATTGCTGCTCTGAACATCTACCGTGTCTCACGGATCCCGCAGATAGTCAGTCAAAAGAAAAATCAAACCTTGCAAACTGCCACCCCTATTCTCTATCAGAGGATAGTAACCCCGCTCGACCGTCCTAGCGGGGATCCTGTTATAAGTCCATCTTCAATATGCGTACTTGTGACTGAAGGATGTTTGGTATAAACATCTATGAATAAAGGAACGGTTAAAAAGTGGAAGTGATTCAAATACTCAGTCTTTCAAATCAGTTATAGATTCCTTTAATCTATGATCTCATTAGTCCTAAACCAACATTTAGACATTTAGAAGTGAGAAAATCAAGATATTTCACGTAGGAGACATATCATATGCCTTCATACCGCTGTCAAAATTGTGGAAATGTTGTTTCACCAATCCCTAAGCATTGTGACAAAGAAATGGTAATAGGGGAAGTCGAAGGAATTCCGAGCTTTATATGTGCAGTTGGCGGCGACGCATGTCATCATGAACCGCTTCCGAGGTGTTGTCCGATGCCTGGCTATACAAGATGGATTTAAGAGAGCAAACCTCCCATATTCAATATAGGACAACGAAACAAATCGAACATTGGGAGGAAAGTTCGAACAACAAAGTACATAGATTTATTAAAGCCTTTGTCTCAGGATTACTCAGAATCAGATATGGCAGAAAAGATTAAAAATGAAATTGGAATGAATGAACCAGCCATTGACGAGGATTCTTCTGAAGTCTTAGTGAACGATAATAAAATAAAGATACTGGAATTTCACAGTACCAAGAGAAGAAATAACCAATTCTCTGAGAATATTTTCTTTTATTCGTATCCTTTTCCTATCAGATACATTAGAAAAGTAATTCTATCCCCAAAGAAAGCATAATCAGATAATCCGCAAAATCCGCTGTGTTATAAAACAGTGATATTTCTTGGATATTGATTTCGTTCCCTTTCTATTATTTACCTAGATCCCATTGTAAAGCAATATTTCAGGTAACTATCCAATTTACAAACCGTACAAAGGGATAAGCTAAAGATACTTTCCATGGGACAGCACAGTGCACCACTTTATTGATATCACCTGATTTTAATCTATTCATGTACCATTGTATTCTGGAGTCTCTACCTGATGAGATTTTATCAAAAAATTGACGCAATTTATATGCTTTAATAAGCACTTTCAGCATTTTTTCCCGCCATCTGGTCTGATACTCTGCCAGTGAGCAGGTTCCATCAAGAAAATCGGCGATAGTCGTAGCTGCAATTGAACCTGCCACCATGGACGGTGGGATCCCTCCGCCAACACTAGATACGATTTGACTGGCTGCATCACCGACCAATAAGGTTTGTGTTTTTAAATCCACAGTATTTTGAAAGGGAAGTCCTACGGGGACGATACCAGCGATGGTTTTGTCAATCTGAGCTCCTTTGAGAATCTGACTTGCGGTGGGATGTTCCTTTATCAGGTTAGATAATGCCGTAGAGACATTCATTCCACCTTTTAACATCGGAATGCGTACACCCGCACCAACATTTGCAATGTTATCATTTTTTGGAATTATCCAAGAATATGCACCAGGTGAATACCTGTCACCAAAAAACATTTTTACATCAATTGGATCAAAATCTGTACCAATATTAGTCATCACATGCTGTTTTACAATAACGTAATCCTTATCGGGTCTTTTTTCATTTAGTCCGATCCACCGAGAAATTTGGGAGTTAACTCCATCAGCTCCTACAATAATTCGAGGTTCAATTTGTATATGATTTTTATCGTTTATTGCGATTGTAATTTTAGTATTCTCCATGCTAACTGCACAAGCGGACGTCCAAATTTCAGCTCCCTTTTTTTTTCCTACTTCAATCAAGTGTGTAATCCATTTTCCACGATGAAGGGTATAACCTTGAAAAGGTGTCTGAATCACTTTACCAAGGGGGGAAATAAATGAAATTGTCTTTGTTCGAGTACTAATAAACTGTTCATCAAAAGTAAAAAATTCCCGTGAGTTGGGAATATTAGGCATCAAACTAGCCATTTCTTCTGGAGAGGGCATGAACTCTCCACATTGGACTGGGAATCCTGGTTTTGGTCTGTGATCAATGGCTAAAATCGAAATCTCTGAACCTAAAATTTGAGCCAGCTTTGACACAACTGTTGCGCCTGCAGGCCCTAAACCAACAATGAGAACGTCTACATCCATAAGATACCAACCCGACTGGCAAGAATCAAGTGGAATTAAAGATTTAGTGCTTGAGGTTCCTATTCACGTCCCCAATAAATTTTGAGCTGCCGAAAGGGCGAAATCAAGAAAGGGACCAGGAAGAAGACCAATAACAATTATAAGAAGAACTGAAAGACCAATAGTAATCTGATATGATAATGGAATAGGAAATGGAGCAATTCTTTCTACTGGAATAACAGAGACATCGTTTCGTTCTTCTATAGGTGTATCAATTATCATAAGTTTGATCACCCGAAGATAGTAGAAAATTGAGATTGCGCTATTAATAATACCTATC
>JAEOTI010000155.1 GCA_016839955.1 Candidatus Hodarchaeota archaeon
AACCTTTGATATGTTTTCCAATTACTAAAGCTGTATAAATTCTCAACTGGTCATCTTTACTCTCTTTGAAAATTGACAGAATGTGATCCCTTAGGGATTTCGATATTTTTATTTCGTCTAAATCTACCATGTTTCTTAGTGTATCGTATACATCTTGAATATTTGGAGAGTCGAGTTTTTTTGAAAGAGAATCAGTTGATGACAATTTATCGTTCTGGGACATATGTATGATAACCCTCAACCAAACCCTAATGAATAAAGAGCTTCTACATTAAAGACTCTAAAAAGTTACTCTAGTTTATCCATATTATGAATATCAGCTTAGTTCCTTATTTCTGGTTTTTTTAGTGTTTAAAAGAAATTTTGATATAAAAACCACATAGGTTTCTAAAAAAAGTCAGCAATGCTTCCAATTCTTCTAGAATGAACTCAAACAAGCCAATGTTAAAAAAATACTTCATGATTCTTAAAAGAAAAAAGCATTGACGAATTATTCTATTAATTATAATTCTCTTCTTCTTTGTTTTACTAGATAAATTAATGTGATTCCAAAAATGGCTGAAATCCAATTAAAAGCTTCAGATGCTGGTTCTGAAATACTCTCATCATCATAAGATCCTGTCAATGCTACTGTAACAGCATAGCTTGCATTCAATAAACCCCAACCAAAAGTTTCATCATAACCAATATCTCCTAAATCATTAACAGTATTTACAAGAATTTCTCGAACCTGAGACACGTTCAGGTGTTCATTTACCGAGAACATCAACGCTGCAGTTCCTGCAACAAGGGGAGTCGCGAAAATAGTTGATGTACCTCTCGCATAAGGAATCGGCCAAGTAGAAAGACCTGTTGATTGGATATCATTTCCAGGTGCACAAATCTCATTCTCAGGTCCTTCACGACTCCAATCACACGGTAATTGATATTGACGAACTGAAGAGACAGCTATGACTTCAGGATATTTACCAGGATATAATACGGAATTATCAGGGTGATCTTCAAAATTATCACCAGTTGATCCAACAATGAGAACATCATTATTCCAAGCATATAATATTGAATCGTGGAATTCTTGAGGAGGAGTTGCATTGACATTCAAGCTCAAATTAATGACCTTCGCTCCCATATCTGTTGCATAATAAACTGCTGAGGTGAAATGTGACCAATCTACACCCGAACCATATTCGTTTAAGACACGTAGATCCATAAGTTTAACATTTGGAGCAATACCGTTAAGAGTGCCTAATCCTCCTTCTTGCGCGGCTATTTCTCCTGCAATGCATGTTCCAAGCCAATGACCGACAGGGATCGGACTAGGGGTAGAATCATTATCAATAAAATCCCAACCAATGATATCGTCTGTGTAACCATTACCATCGTCATCTAAACTATTATTGACAATTTCTCCAGGATTCGTCCATTCAGTACCCTGAAGATCAGCGATAGAAAAATCAATCCCACTGCTAATTACTGCGATTGCAATGTCGGGAGATCCTTTTGTTTTTGTATGAGCTTCTTCGGCTCCAATCATAGCCAGATGCCATCTATAACTGTCTGCATTACCTAAATAAGATGGATTATAAGAGGAGAAGAGGATAAAAAAGAAAATCAAGAATATTATCGTAAATCGCTTCCAAATCAAAAAAATAAACTCCTAATTTGATTGTAATGCAAAAGATGATCCTCAAATGAGAGTAACAAATATTCTTAAAAAAGCCAATGACTGCTGCAATTGAATTCAAAATTGATAGGAATTTAATATCTTAAGTTGATCTGAATGATTTTAATGTAATAAGATTCTTAGTCGCTTAATTCATTAAGAATCTCAAGATAGTGATCAAAGTTTTTTTTACCATCTTGTTGGCCAAAAATTTATTTGTCTAGAGTTTTAAAACGTTCTAGTAAGTGTTTATCCTGGGCCTCTGAAAACGTTTCAGTCGCTACAGGATAATATGCTATTACATTAAAAATAATGAACGCTTTTTACCTCAAAAGTGATAAAATTATTAATCAAAATTTAATAGTAAATATTAAATTATAAGTTTCATCGTAGTGAAAATCTATATATTATATAGAACCCGACAATAATTACTGGACTTTTTTTTGGTACCATATACTCTAAACAAGCGAAAGATTCTAAAAATGATGCTTATAATAAAATGCCGAAGTGAAAGGATGGGAGTTTTTAATTTTCTTCTCTCTTCATTCTCTTAAGAATTAGATTAATTGCCATTGATCTACTCATTGGGAACAAATCTCCTCTTTTCTGTTCCCAAAAGAATTTCCGCAATTAATGTCGGCTTTTTCAACTAGTTCAAATAATCCAAAGTTTAATAAGTTCAACTTGTTCAAGTAGTATGGAATCTGTAGTTTATTTGAGTTTGAACTTGTAACCATTTAATTACGACTTCATGAGATCGGGGTGGCTCTATAATGGCAATTGACAACCAATTAACTCGCGATAAAGAGGAAACTGTAGAGACCCCCAAGACTTTGCTAACATCGCTAGAAGAAGAAGAAGATCCTTTACTTGCTGTTATAGAAGACTACGTTGAAAGTGAGTCTTATGAACTACCTGGATTCAAATATGAAGGGTTAGGATTCTTTCAGGATCCATTTGAACCCGACATAGGTCCCTCAGATCCTCGAAATCATACCAAAATAGAGGAATTACGTCTGTTAAGGACTAGAATTTTCAAACTACTTCGAGAAAAAGAATCAGTCATTGTCGTTGGTCCAACTGGAATCGGAAAAACCCTCCAAGCAAAACTAATGCAAGCAGCATTAGAGAAAAAATTCGAACAAGATCAACTCCATAGTGATCAAATAGACCAAACAAAACTTAAAAATACTGATATCCCTAAATATATTGACGCAGAATCTGTAACTCATCTACCAACGACTCGTAACCCATTATTAATCGATAACGCTGGAGAGCAATGGGAATATTCTCCTCTTCTTAATGGTGCTATTCCAAAAAACTGCCCATTTGATTCTTATGATGAGATGCCCTGTTGTGTTGTTTTTCTTTCTTACTTTGAGTATAAACGGTTAATCGCTCGTAGCCCTCGAGGAAATATTCAGTTTCGTGGTTCAGACGTGGATATTCATGTAGAATTTATTCCAGAGTTGTCCAAGACAACAATAATGGATATACTACGTCGGCGAATAATAAAGAGTCAAGGGAATACTGGTCAACCTTTTACTGAGGAAGCTCTTCAGGAAGTTGTTAACTACTCAATGAATCTACCCGAAGTTTCTCTTGAGATGGCAGCTTTAATCCTTAAAGAACACGCTCGCTCTCTCTCAATTCAAGAACCTCAAACTTCAGAAGAATCTGATATTCCCAAAATTACTGCATCGAACGTTCAAGAAATACTGAGGGGAACTCCATTTATTATTGCACACGCACTGAAAACAAATGCGAGTTCGTCAAAAGTTAGTTGGAAAACGAAATCTGGAGAAGAACAAAAAGTTACTATGAGTAAGACAAAGCGCGAAATTCTTCTGTCCATCGCTCAGGGCGCTAGAAATGGGGATAAACCAGGAATCCTATCATTTGACCGTCAATCCCTTGAAAAAGAGCTAGAAAAACCTAAATCTACTTTAACGCATCATACACAGCTTCTAGCTGATGCCAATGTACTTCACATCCAGCGGGACGGTCTTTATGTTTCCTATCTCCTTAATTCTCCTATCTTCCATGCTCTTGAGCTTAACGCATACCATGACCGAATTCGCTCAAGTTAGTTTATCTTTTCTCAAATCCTACAGTCATTTCTTCTTAAGAATCCATAAATCTTTGAACTTCCTTTAAGTATTCTAACATTTCGTGCATTCTAGCCTGTGAATAAGCTTCTGGACCTGTTTCATAGGATTGATGGAATATCATCCGCTGTTCTTGTAATTGGAGTCGTTCACTTTGTGCTTGTTCATAGAGACGGGGGATGTCACGTTCTTCTGCTAGCAATTCAGCTTTATACTGTTGGAACACCTTCTAAGCCTTTACAGTCTTTCAAGAAGGTCAGGAAAGAAAATAACTCATTTTCCGAATAAATAATAATCATTGATTTAATTGTCCCTTGGTGGTCATTGTGGTCATCACTTTACAAGATATTACAGAAGACAATTGGAAAGATGCAATTAAACTAAAAGTGAATGTAGACCAAGAAAAGTTTGTTG
>JAEOTI010000156.1 GCA_016839955.1 Candidatus Hodarchaeota archaeon
AAGCAGGAATATCTGAAGAAGAAAGTTCTAAATGCCGTATTGACGTCAGAACTACTCTTGGTTTTCCATTAATTGTATATAACATTTTTCGACAGCCTATTTACGGTGATGAGAAAGAAGTACAAATTTCAGAAGTTTTTGGTTTAATCAGAATAGTTGAATTAACCTTACGAAAGATGATTCATGAGAGAATTACTTCAGTAAGCTGGTCCTCTCCTTTTTTCTTGTGGTCAACCCTACCAAATTCAGTGAAAAGAGGAGATAAAATTAAAAAAATATTCTCGGTAAAAAAAATCCCTAAAGATCTCGGTCAACAAGAAGAAATAATCTCTCAGAAATACTCTGAGTGTTCTGTATTGTTAAATGATCTTCTAGAAAATACGTACTTATTTGATCTTGAGAGAATTATCTTCTCAGAAAAATATTCAAACCTTTTTAATCCTATTTTTACTGATTTTCCCATCCTTAAAACTAGTTTTAAGAAATTTAGAGCACTCAGAAATGAAATTTCTCACGTTGGTACCCCTAATGAAGAAAAAATGTCAGATGGCTTAGAAGGAGCTTTCTATATTTTTAGAGGATTAGAAAGCTGGGCAAATCAGTATTTAGATCCTGGTACTCGAGAAAAAGTCATTTCTACTTATTTAAAGATTTAATGTAATTAAGTAAAGAGATCTATAATAGAAAGTAATTTATGTCAAGGATATAATATCAAAGAAAAAAGTTTGATTAAAAACAAGCAAAGGAAAATTGTTAGACTCTCTTTTTCCACTGAACCAACTGAATGGTCACCCGATTAATTCTTCCGTTTTGTTTTATACCTTTTAAAATTACAGCTCCTAATAATATGTTGTCCTAAGTCTTTTAAATCGCTAATTATCGTCTCAAATTCTGAGATTGTCCCAGGAATATGTAGGGAGCTTTTATCGATTGCATCTGGATGGACGATGTCATCTCGAAGCTTTCGAATATCAATGTATTTTTTAAAGAGTTCTTTTGTGGAATTGTTAAAAGATTCAACCTTTACATGTTTAACGAAATACCCCTCTAATCCTTTTCCCTTATATCCAATTATCCATCGTTCTAATTGCACCAATTGGTCAATCATTTGGGTATATTCACTAGTGTCGATTTCAAAAGCAGTTTTAATAGAGTTCATTTCCTCCCTAAATCTTCCATGTATTCCTTTATTATTTAAGAATCTGGTGGGATCAGTCCTAACAAGACAACTAATATAGAACGTCACCCACTCTTCAAAACTAACTACTGCATCTAAAGTTGCTTGAATATACGATGAGTGCACAAGTAGATTACACCGAGAAAGATCTTGAATTGTGAATTGATCTTTTATTGATTTATAATATGTATGTGGAATTTTATCATCCCACAATCTTAACCTTTGGATCAACACACCGACATTCTCTGGATCTTCACATAGGAAGAGTCGGAATATTCGTTTTAACTCATCTCCTGAATATTTTGAAGCACTTGGGATTTTTTCTTCAAATATATCGGCTATAAAACTAGGCATCTCTAGAATTTGAAACCACTTCTGTTGAATTACCTGCAGTAGTAATTCAGGCGTTCTTTGAGGATGATTTTTCCATTCCTCAATTAAGCCTTGGATTTGCTTTTTAATCTCTTTCTCATCAAGCTGGCAATCAAAAAAGAGATACAATTTTTCATTCGTCTTTATCAGATCCAGATATAGTTGATCAGCTAGTATTTGTGAGGCTATCTGTTTATTATCTTCTAATTGCCTATGAAAATTTGTTATATCCTGTAGAGGATCTTTAATTGGTATAAAAGATTTGAATAATTTGAAAATTGCCTCTAATTGGGTATTCTTGAACAGTTGTTCCACTTCGGAGATTTTCTGACTTAATATTTGAGGTATAGCACTATTTGTAATCAATCCAATTAATTGATCTTGTGCTAGACTTACTTGGATCTTTAGACCTAATAAATTACTTAATTGACGGAAAAGAACACCATCCATCGTCGCTTTTAAGTACTCATAAAGATCAATATACCCTTCCTCGAGGTTTAACCACTTCATTTTCCATCACTTGTATGTTTGTATGAGCTAGAACGCATCCTCTATAGTCGTAACATTCTCCATCAACTTGACAAGTAAATTCAGTTATTACTTCTTTTCCTTTATCAGACACTTCAACAAAAATAAAGTTTATTCAAGTCAGTAT
>JAEOTI010000157.1 GCA_016839955.1 Candidatus Hodarchaeota archaeon
CAAAAGAAATGCAGTTTTCGAATAGTATAAGAATGAAATTGGTGTACTTAGGTATTAAATCTTAAATTCTGGGTTCAAATTTCTTTATGTCTTCGAATTCTAAAACAATTTAATCATTAAATTTCTCTCCTGCCACCTGATAAAAATTCTAACTGAATTTTTACAAAACTCAGATACTAACTAAGTTATTAATTTTCATTAGACTTGAGGTGTGTCTAGTGACAGTTGAAATAAAAGAAAATCCAAACACAGAAAACTTGGATCAATTTGAACAATATCTAAAATTATCACAATATTCTCGAGCTTGGGATTTAGTGTTTCATCTACTTGAGACTTCCCAGCATTTTGATCATTATCTATTTCTTAAATCTGTTCGGAAAAGCATTGATTCTCCCGATGATGTTACTCAATTTTTACAGGAAGGAATGAAGCAAACTCAGAAATTAAATTATTCATTGGGAGAAGGATTTGTAAACTTTATAATGGGTTTATATTATGCTAACAATAATCAAACAAATGACGCACGATTACAATATGAGAAAGCGTTAGAAATCTGGCAGAATCTTAATAACAAACTCTGGATGGGTATTACTCAAAGAACCTTAGCGGAATTTTACGTTTATGGTGGTTCATTAAAAAAAGGGAGAGAATTTATGGAAAAAGCCTTGGTAAATCACAAAACATGCGATCAAAAAGAGTACACTTACTCATTAGTAGGAATGGCAAACTTATGTTACTCTGAAGGCAATTTTGATAATGCACTTGACTATACTTATGATGCAACTTGTTTAGCAATAAAATTGAAGGATTGCGAACTCTGTCAGAAGGCTTCATTTTTGTATGGTGTGATTCAGAAACGACAGGGAAAACTTACAGATGCTATCAATTACTTTCAAACAGCCATTGAATTCCTTAAGAACGCAAAACCTGAACTAGATTCCAAGTATTTTAGGGGGTACTTATTCAATTTAGCCCATACGTATGAAATGGCAGGAGAACATAAGAAGGCTGAATTAATATATAGGCAATTATTAGATGATGACTCTTTAGAAGACAGTAAGCCGATGCTTTCGGGAACCCGGGGTCTAGGTAATATTGCTTTGATAAATGGTGATTTTGAAAAAGCAATGAGTTATTTTGAGAGTGTAATCGATAAAGCTAGAAAAAATAGCCTTCACACCGCATTTTTTGCAGAAGATATGGTTGCATTAATTTCGATCTATGTGAAACTAAAAGATTATGATAAAGCTCAATCTCTTTTAGATGAGGCTAGGATGTTTTCTCAATCTGAATCGAAATTTAACGAGATATTTGTAACATATGGAGAAGGTGTCCTTTTATCCGCCCAACGAAATTTAATGATGGCAAAAGAACGGTTTCAAAAATGTTTACGATTAGCTGAAGAAGTAGGCCTCGCAGAGTACCGTGTTCGAGCTATTTTCCAACTTGCTTCCCTGGAACTCATTGAATATCAGATTTCAGGAGAAAAAGAAAATTTAATTTTAATGCAGAAACTTCTCGATCAAGCAAAAACTGTTGCTTTAAAATCGTACATGGTCGTTTTAGCCTTAGAAATCTCGTTACTAAAAGCAATGTCCTATTCAGTAGACTTAGATTTTGATTCTGCGATTTCTATCCTGGAAGAGACAGAAAATGAAGCGGATAGGTTGGGATTAGATAAAAAAAGTCAACAAGCCCAAACACTTCTTGAGGATATAAGAAAAAGGCGATTACGAGCAATCAACATGACTAATCCCGAATTTTCTTGGGACGAACGCAAAATTGGAGGATATCTTACAAATGTGCAGAATTTAATCCGATCTTTCAGTTCGGAAGGACGAGAATTTCAATAACAGTGTAGTTTTGAATAAGTTTATTGACCTACAGTATTTTACAAAACTGTACCATTCTATTTTCAAAGTGGATATTTGTAGTTCTCACTCAATCAAAGATTCTGAGATGAGTAATTTGGACCAAAATAGCAGTGAGATTATCGAAAAACTCGAACGGGCAAAAGAACTTAACGAAACTCGAAAATTTGAGGAAGCTTGGATAATTACGTCCTCACTCCTCAATGAAATCGAGTCCTTAGATGATTTTCTTGCTTGCGACATCCTCAATGAAGCTGCACGGTCACGTAAATGGTATAAAAATGATGACTCTGCTAAAGAATTTTTGGAACGAGGTCTTATCTGTTCAAAGCAACATAATTATCGTTTTGGAGAAGCATATGCATTAAATTATCTTGGTTCCTATTATCGAGACAATGATAATCCAAGAGAAGCATTTGAAAAATATTCTCAGGCTTTAGAGATTTTTAAAGAACTTAACGAAAATTTTTGGGTTGGTAATCTTTATCGTAACCTTGCTCAGTGTTATTTTAATCAGGCTCAACTTTCCAAAGCATTAGAAACTACTGAACAAAGCTTTCAGTATATTGATGAAGAGAATTTCACTTTAAGAGAAAAACGAGCAAAATATCGTTCTTTTTACTTACTTCTATGGATATACTATACAAGTGCTATGCTTGATAAAGCCCTTCACACTGCTAAAGAGATTTCAAAATTAGCTAAAGAAATTAATGAACCATTAGGAGCAATTGATGCAGAAGTTTTTCAGGGCGTAGTCCTGAAAAGGCAAGGTCAACTTCTTAAAGCTAAAAATCAATTTGAATACGTCCTTAATATCTTGAAAGATGTTCCTGTTGAGCAAACCGATGAAATTTGGCACTCTAGTTTTGTTTTCAGGTCCCGATTTAATATAGCTCATACATGCCATTTACTTGGCCATTATGATCAAGCAAAATCAATTTATCTTTCATTACTTAAGGAAGAAGAGGAAAAAGAGTCAGAATACGGGTTATCTCCTATAGGTGGTCTAGGTAAATTAGCTATTGATCAAGGTAATTATGAAGAAGCTGCAAGGTACCTAGAGGAAGCAATAAATAAGGAGAGAAAGAAAGATTCTGGACCTAGTGTATTGCTAGTTGAAAATATAATACTCCTGTCAACAGTCTATGCAGAATTGAAGGATTTTTCAAAAGCACGTGATTTTTTAGAAGAAGCTCGAATGATTCAAACAGAAAGTAAATATTCTCAGATACTAACCGCATATGGGGAAGGTGTTCTTGCCGCGGCTGAACGAAATCTATTAACAGCTCAAAGGTCGTTTGAAAAATGTCAAAGATTCGCTGAAGAAGCGAATCTGCCTGAATATCGGATTAGGGCATTATTCCAATTAGCTGCATTACAATTGTTTGAATATAGAATTTCAGGAGATTCTGAGAGCCTACAAACTATGAATCTCCTCTTAGAAAAGGTACACTCTTTAGCGAAGGCATTACCTCATATAGCGTTAGAAATTGGCATATTACGAGCTCTTTCTCTTTCAACAAGTCTAGATTTTGAAAACGCAATCTATATTTTAGAAGAATCCCTAGAGGAAGCTAACAAATTGGGATTATCACATAAAACAGATGAAATTCTAACACTCCTTAATCGTATGCGTGCTACCCGGAAAAAAGCTATTGAAATTGGGGACCCTGATTTTTCTTTGGACTCTCGGAAAATTAGTGAATATATGACTAATATTCAGAACCTCATCCGATCTTGGGGAGAGGGCCGTGCTTTATAAATAAAAAAAGGGGAACCTGAAAATAGATTTCTAATAAGAATGAATAGTTTTTAACTCGAAGATCCAGTATTGATGACCTGAATCAAAAATACATCTGATGCTCTAATCTATGTGCTACCTGCTAAAACTCAAACAACTTCTGGCTAGATTTTACAATTAGAAAACAACAATTAATTCTTAATATCTTTCTTTTAGGATCTGAAAAATGAATTTATTTCAGATTTCTTTTAAGTTTTAACTAGTGTATTTCCATAAGATAAGTATTTTTGTTTTTTACAACTTGCTAACGTGTCTGCACCTAAAGCTAGATGGGAAATAAGGTTTTAGGGCGATGTTTGAGTATTTGAAGTTAGAATTGTCTCCAGAAGTTTACGAACAGATACAACTACTAGAAATTGAATCATATTTACAAGAGGCAAAAATATTCATCCAAGAACTTAGTTAGAAGAGGACAGCATCTCTCCCAAATTGTCGAATGGTCTCCCATGATTGAACAGGATTCAGATCATTTATCACCATGATAAACCATGAATTAGGTATTATGTTTTTGAATCTAATATCTAGGATCTTGGGTATAATAGAAATGCCAATATACTATTTCCAACCATCCATAGCAGGGAAGCCATCATCCAGAGAGGACCAATATCCCTGATGAGACCGATGAAGAGACCCATCACTCCTCCAAATGCTAATAAGGCAAAAAAGGCAGCTGTTCCTACCTGTCCACTTTTACTACTTTGTGAAACCGTTTGTCTGATCATTCCTAGTCGTATACATTCAGGACACGTATTATTAAATCGCTTTGCTTGAAAATCTGTAATTTCAGCTCCACATCTCATACAATATGGCAAATGGAATCACACTCATTTATTTGCAAATCAATTCCGGATTCTAATTTAAGTATTTTTTGTATTCAATAAATTTCCTTTCGG
>JAEOTI010000158.1 GCA_016839955.1 Candidatus Hodarchaeota archaeon
AAAGAAAATCCATATGCTCAAATGCAGCAATCTATTCAAGACATGATGGCTAGGAAGATCGGCAAACTCGAAGCTGAAGGAAAAGATATTCCCGATTGGAAAGATGGGATGGATTACCTAAATAGTTCATCTAATCCTATGATAGCATCCCCATTAAGATTATTTGATTGCTCTTTAGTAACTGATGGGGCAGCATGTGTATTTTTAGCAGCTGAGGATGTAGCTAAAAAGTTTACTGACACACCAATTTGGATAAAGGGAACAGGACAAGGAAGCGCTGCTTTATCATTACATGATAGGGGAGATATTATGAGTTTTGTTGCCGCTCAAGAAGCAGCTCGTCAAGCATACAAAATGTCAGGATTGGGGCCAAAAGATGTGCAGATAGCTGAGGTCCACGATTGTTTTACCATAGCTGAAGTTATTGCTTTGGAAGATTTAGGATTTTATGAAAAAGGTAAAGCTGTTGAAGCTATTAAGAATGGGGAAACCAAGAGAGATGGATCTCAACCAATAAATACTTCTGGGGGTCTTAAATCAAAGGGTCACCCAGTAGGTGCTACAGGTGCTGCTATGGCTGTGGAAATTTTCAAACAAATGCGTGGTATTGCAGAACGAGATAGACAAGTAAAATTTGATGTAGAAAGAGCCCTTACTCATAATCTGGGGGGATCAGGAGCTACGTGTGTAGTAACAATATATGAAAAATAAAAAACTATGGTGAAAATTGAAAAGATGTCAGAAAAAAAAGAAATAACAATTCAAAATTATTTAGAATATATTAATGGGAAGAAACTAATGGGTTCTAAATGCAATAAATGTAGTGCTACATATGTACCTCCAAGGAAATTGTGCACCAAATGCAATTCAACCGTTCTTGAATGGATTGAAATGTCTGGTAAGGGAAAATTGGCTGCGTATTCTTGTATCGGAGTCGGGACTACTTTCATGGTGAACAAAGGGTATTCAATGAAAAAACCTTATTGTTTTTCAGTTATAGAACTTGAGGAAGGTCCAATGGTGTCTGGTCAATTAATTGAAGTTGACGAATCTAAACCAGAATCAATTTCAATAGGTACTCCAGTAAAACTTTCTTTCATTGAAACCGAATTAACAGGTGAAACTCGAATAGACCTAGGATTTGAACCAGTCTAAACTTCTTTTCTTTTTTTATTTCTTCTCTAATTAATTTTAGACACTTAATTGAAAAATAAAATAGTTATTTTCAGTTATTGTGTTTTATAACCCATCTCATTATAAAAACACTTGCAACGATACCGGTAATTATTACAGCTCCCCAGATTATTGTTAGCATATCTTCCAAAGGTATAATATCTCCAGAACCAATCCAATATCCAACTAGCAGTTTTCCTCCGTATAAAAATTCGTAATTTGTAAGCATTCCATTAGAATTATAGGAAACGCGTATGTCAATAGCAGCACTGTTGTTTTCGTATCCCCAAGCTGGTACATTCAATGAATACCCATTAGATTTTGCGGTTGCAGTAGTATTATTATAAAATTCTCCTTTAAAATCCATTTCTGCTAGAAATTCTGATATAAAATATGTCCAATTAATATTTTTAGGTGCCATTGGGACACCCATAATTCCATAAGGGCTAAATGCAAGACTTAAATTAAACGTTTGACGTAAAAAACTTGAAGAATCGTTCACTATATACCAGGTACCGCTATAGTATGAGTTTAAGTCAGGTTGATGAGGTAGGAACCAACCGGTTGCTGCATTAACAGGTGTAGATCTAATGGTTGTATTATCAAACGGAGAAAGAAGAGGAGTTGTTATTTCTGAACCTATAGCAGTTATCTCAAAGGGCCAATGTGATTGGGGGGGATCATGTTGCCAAACCTGCCACTCCACGAAAACATTGAGTAAAGAAGAAGATCCTAATGGCCAGAGGTTATTTAAAATTGCTTCCAAATTATCGGTAAAGAAAGATCCCCAATTTGTTTTGTATAAACCCAATTTATATAGAAATTCATCTCCCTCTTCCAATCCAACATAGGTTCCCTGAGCTGTAGAGACGTTAACAGTTGGGATAAAAAGTAGAAATCCGAGGAATAGAAAAAAAATTGTATTCTTCTTTTTCATTATTTTTTTTTAAATAGTTATTCTAATATTAAATAGAAATAGAAAGGAATCCGTATAAATTTAATGATTATTTATACTAAGTAATTTCTTCAGGATTTGATCTTAACTTCCGTGAAGGCAAAGTCAAGAATTTCACCTGCTTTCTTTGCTTGTTCTTGAGTTAATTCGATGGGGGGTTGAATTCTTATCACATTACCATCAATACCACCTTTACCTATGAGAAGTCCTTTTTGACGGCATATTTCCATTACTTTCAACATTTCTTGAATCGCAGGTTCTTTTGAATCTCGATCACGAACAAGCTCAATTCCTTGCATCATTCCTTGCCCTCTTATATCCCCAACAATTTTATGTTTTTCTTTAAGTGTTTGAAGAATTTCCTGAAAGCTCTCTCCAAGAACTTTAGTTTTATCCAGGTAATTTTCTTCCTGAATAATTTCAATGACTGCTACTGCTGCAGCACATGATAAAGGATT
>JAEOTI010000159.1 GCA_016839955.1 Candidatus Hodarchaeota archaeon
CAATTTTGAGCTTTCTAGGGAAATTATACCATGGACCCTTCACAGACTCATTGTAAAAGGGACGATTGCAATTAGGGCATCCTGAGGTTTCAAACGGCTCTCCTAAGCTAATTAAAGCCACAGCCTCATTCCAGTTGATGCCAAAAGAAACAATTTTCCCAGAGTCATCAAATCTGAAATGCCTAACATGGGTTTTATTTATAAGTATCAAAGCTCGGGCCATTTGTATTTTTCGATATGATTCTAAATCAGGGGGTTTTTTGTTTTCTAATTTTGTTCCAGGGATAGGAGTGAAGGCAAAAAGTCCAACATTAACTTTTTTATCATTGAGCTCTTGTATGAACTCACAAGCTTCTTGTTCTGTTTCCCCAAGTCCAATAATAAGATGGGTAGTAACATTCAAGTCTCCAAATATTTCCTGAGCTTGAGAAAGCGCATTAAAATGAGCATTCCATTTATATGGTCCTCCAGCTCTTGAACCCTTAATCTTTGAAAATAATAGAGGGGTCGCTGCGTCAATAGCAATTCCAATTCGCTCTATTCCTACTTCAGCTAGACTCTGGTAATCCTCACTTGATAAAGGATGACTAGAAATAGAGATTGGGCATTCTGAAATGGTTTTAATTGATTTAATAAAAGTAAGAAGGTCTTTAACAAGAGCCTTGTAGTTTGTTGTTTGAATGCAAATTCGTTCAAAAGGAAATTGCTCAGATTTTCCCTTTAAGGCAGTAATTATTGCTGAAAGAGAGAAATAGGGCCATACAACACGAGAAAGATGTTTTTTATCTGCAATGCTTGTTTTTGATTGTGGACAAAATCCACAAGCACCACGACAGCCTTTGGGAGAGGATAAAAGGAAATATCCAGTTGTTGGTGAAACGAGAGACCTTCCTTTTTGGAGTCCCATACTTATTGCGGTTCCTAAGCTAACTTGAATATGCAAAGTGATCAACTTGACAGTCAGGAGTTTTAAACAAAGTCAAACTTATTTTCATTAGGTTCTTGGCTAATCGGATATGAAAACAAAAAATTCGATTAACTAAATAGTCAAAAAATAAAAATGATTAGATAACCCTGGTAGTGCTTTCATGCTCCGGAAAGATGGTCTAGTCCGTGCTCGAGAAGCTGCTCAAAGTATTGAGCAACGTCTTGAGGATATACGTTCTGTAGATAACATGATGGACGAAATAAAAGAACGAGTTCAAATCATTCATGATGAATTGGGATCAATAAAAGGCCAATCAGAGAACTCTGAGCAGGCTATCAATGAACTGACTAAAAAATTGAAAGATAGTCAAGAAGAGAAAAAAGAACTACAAAAAAAAGAACAAAAGTGGACAGACCGGATAGTTCAACTCGAAACTGAATGTAAACTATTCCAGAATTTAATACAACAACACGAAAAGGACAAAGGAGTCCTAGAAGAGCAATTGGGTTATTTTCAAATCCAATTAGAAATGGATCGTTCCTTCATAGCCCATCAAATGGGAGTAGAACAGAAAGCAATCAAAGAAGCCCAGAAAAAAGCTAAAGAAGACCCCTTAGTTGAATATGAGATCAAATTGCTTCGAAACTTAGTCGAAAAAGTTTTTGACGGCATGATACATCTACATATCTTACAATCTCTAGTTAAAGGAGATTTTACACAGCCTATTGAAAATCTTAAACCAGAAAAAGTCTCAGAACCCCTCTTTCAACGTGCATTGACGGAATTAAAGTCTCACAACTTAATTGAAATCTCTGAAGAAGCTGAAACAGTTACTTACGTTCAACCTAAAGAAAAATCAGAATAAAAAATTTAAACACAGTTCTTTGAGGCAATTTTTTTTTAAAAAAAAGAATTTTGTCGGGAGTTTATTCGAAGAAAATTCTAATAGATTTCTGCGGATTTGAGAGAAAAATATTCTGATATCTAGTTGTTTTATTCTTCTAATAAAGTCCTACAAAACTTTAATTTATGTCCAAAGGAATGTTCCATAAATCCTTAAAGAATATTACCTAATATGCAATAGTAGGTAGCGATACTACTAGTTAACTCTAGTTTTAGGAACAAAAGAGAGTGAATAAGTTTGAGCTACGACGAAAAATGTGCTGAATGTGGAAGCCAGGAAATAGTGCTGGATTCACAAAAGGGTGAATTCATCTGTTTTCGATGTGGTGTCGTAGCTGATATAGTAATCGATAATGGTCCGGAATGGCGTGCCTACTCAAATGAAGAAGAAAAACAAAGGAGCAGAAGTGGAGCACCAATAAGCTACCTTCGTCCTGACCTCGGTCTTCCTACCGAAATTAGTCGTTCTCGAAAAGATGGTCAAGGTCAAAATTTGCCATTATCAAAACGGTATGAGTACCAAAGACTAAGTAATATTGATAATCGAACCCTAAATAGTCAGGTACGAAATTTACGGACAGCTTTACGTGAATTAAAGCGGGTTCGCAGTCAAATGGAACTTCCAGAACCTGTAGGTCAAGAAGCTGCTATCATCTATAGACGATGTTTAAAGGAAAATAAGATTCGAGGGCGTTCTATTGAAGGAATGATTGCTGCTTGTATTTATTTAGCCTGCAGAAACGCTGGATTGCCCCACACATTACGAGATATGATTATTGCTACCAATGTGAAGTCAAAAGAACTTGGACGTTGCGTTCGGTTAATTATAAGTGAATTAGATCTTCGACCAAATCCTTCTGATCATACTGCACTTATCCATCGACTAGGTGATGCGTTAAAAGTAACCATGCATACAAGAGGACTTGCAGTTGATATCTTGAAGGAAGCAAAAACCAATAGCATCACAGTAGGGAAAAACCCAATGTCAATGGCTGCAGCAGCGTTGTACATCGCGGGAGTACAAACCGGGGAACGCCGAACCCAACAGCAAATCGCAAAAGTGGCAAAAACAACGCCAGTCACAATTAGAAACCGATTCAAAGAATTAGTAGCTGCTTTGGAGATTCGAGACGTTGATGTGAAGAGAGGGGCAGCAGCAGTACCTGTTTACATGGATCCCAAGGTTTTCATTGATCAATAAGTGTTTTTTAACGATACAATTTCTTTTTCTTTTTTTTAAGCAAAGTAAAAATGTTAACCAACTATAATTTTGACAAATCTCTAATCTTTCAATATCTATCACTATTTAATTGAAAGAAGCTTTTTCTTTAAACTGGTGAAGTGCTTGATCCAGGTTATTGCTCATCGAGGAGCTTCGGGCCATGCTCCAGAGAATACGCTTCCCGCTTTTAAGAAGGCTATTGAGTTAAATGTGGATATGATCGAGTTTGATATTCAATTAACAATTGATAATCAGGTTGTTGTCATCCATGATAAGACCGTCGATCGCACCACGAATGGAAAAGGGAAAGTAGAAGAAAAAACGTTTGAAAGCCTTCGTAAGCTTGATGCAGGGACATGGTTTGATAGTAAATTTATTGGAACTCGAATTCCAACTCTTCGGGAAACATTGAACACCATTCCAAGTTCAATAAAACTAAATATTGAATTAAAAACCTATAATCCGGAAAGTAGTATCTTTGAGCAGGAAGTAGCAGCCATCGCGACTGAATTTGACTTATTAAATCAAGCAATATTTGCTGCAAGACATCCAGAGAGTATAAACCGGTTTAAAGCAATATTACCAAATGTAAAATGTGTACTATTACAAAAAGAAAGAACTGAAGAAGATTATATTCAAATTTTAGACAAGCTTGATTTGCAATTTGCTCAGATTCGACGTCATTCGGCAAAAAAAGAATTCATTGACCAATTACATGAACATGAAATAGTTGTAAACCTTTTTTATGCAGATGATCCTGAAGAAATGAAGCAATACATCGAAATGGGAGTAGATGGAATCTTAACGAACTATCCTGACCGACTTCAGAAAGTTATTCAGAGATTAGAAGAAAACTAACAACAAAACTAAGTTAAACCATTTTATTAACCGTTCTTTGACTTAATTGATCTTTTAAGGAAAATAATATTGATGGTGCTGCTATGGGTTTAAAACAACCTCCTTCACGTGTAAGGGGGACAAGAGACTTTCTCCCAGGCGATTGGAAGCGAATAACCTACATTTTTAACGTATGGAAGCGAATTGCTACACGATATGGCTTTCAAGAAATCGAAATGCCTATTTTAGAACGATATGAGTTATTTGCCCAAAAAAGTGGGGAAGAATTATCTCAACAGCTTTTTGAATTTTTAGATAAAAGTGACCGTCGACTATGTTTACGAGCTGAAACTACACCGATAGTAGCTCGAATGTATATGGAAAATGAAAAAACTCTAGTAAAACCCGTAAAATGGTTTAGTCTATCGAGATTATTTAGATATGAAACACCCCAGAAAGGTCGTTTACGAGAATTTTTCCAGTTTAATTTGGACATTCTAGGGAGTGGAGGAAATCATGCAACAGCTGAAGTCATTGCATGTGCAATCGACATTTTAAAAGAATTTAAACTTACCAGACAAGAATTTGTGATGTTATTAAGCAATAGAAAACTGATAGAAGGATTAGTTCAACAAAAAACTGAAAATAAAGCATCTGGTGAGATTTTTAGTATTATAGACAAAATTTCAAAGATAAGTGAAGAGGAATTTCACGAAGCACTAAGTAACCTAGGTTTAACGGATCCAGAGATCAATAGAATCCAAACAATTGCCAAAATGAGAGGTCCTCCTTTTCAAATACTGGAACAATTAGAAAAATTAGACATGAATGAGCTCGCAGCGAGAGGATTTCAAGAATTAAAAGACACTTGTGAAATTCTGGATGATTATAAGGTACTAGATTACTGTGAGATCGATCTAAGTATCGTAAGAGGGCTAGCGTACTATGTAGGAGTTGTCTATGAAGCCTTTGATACTTCTGGAGCACTTCGTTCTATTTTAGGTGGTGGAGATTATACAACTATGTACGGAGGCCAACCCGCACCAGCCACAGGGTTTGGATTTGGAGACCCGGTATTAGGAGTTTTACTTGATGAACTTGGTAAATTTCCTAAATTTAAAGAAGAATTAGACGCTTTTATAGTGACTGTAGATTCTTCGGTGCAATCAGTTGCCTTGCAAACTCTTTCAACTCTTCGTCAGCAAGGGTTGAGAGTTGACATAGATTTAGAAGGTAGAAAATTCCGGAAACAGTTACAACAAGCAGATAGACGGGGAGCAAAGTTTGCAATAATATTGGGGGAAAAGGATGTTGAGGAAAAATCAATAACAATTAAAGATCTGCGTTCTGGAGAACAAAAAAAGATTCTACATAACAAATTGGACTCTTTTGATTGGACCTAACTAATATTTTAATGGAATACTTTGTAAGAAGCGTTAACTAGTAGTCAGCCTTCGAGTAACTTAACAATCACAACCTTCAAATCAATTGACTCGAAGGCTTTACTGGCTTCTAAACTCACTTTTCCAGCCTTGAGAATTGAGTCTCTATAGAATGAGTTCAATTTCATTCAATGAAACGAGGATTACTAAATGAGGCAACAAATCAAGTCTATTC
>JAEOTI010000160.1 GCA_016839955.1 Candidatus Hodarchaeota archaeon
AAACCTAAGTGGTGTCAGACCTATAGCCAAAAAAATTATAGACACCCTTAGAGAGGAATCTGTAATTTCTTTAATGTATGAAGGATGGGAGTTCAGAAATTCAGATGTGGATTTGAAGGAGTGTAAAAGAAGAAAAATTCTTGTTTTTGGTACAAATGAAGTTTATGCAAAAGTTTTTGATTTTTGTGGTATTTTGGCACTGAAACTACTTCTAGAAGCCAACGTTGAAATCCTTGGACAGCAGGTATTGTTGATTGGAAACCAAAAATTCATAGAAGTAATTGAAAAGCCATTAAAAGATTTATCTATGAATGTAATAAAAATCTCAACGCCAGATTCTAAATATAACTCAAGAATTGATCTCTTACAATCAAAAATAACAGATAGGTCTATAGATGTCATAATTGTTGCTGATGCTGTTTCGAAAACGCCTGTTATCCATTCAAAGGGCTTATTTGACCCTACAGAGTTTATAAATATAACAAGAAGCCCGATACTTATACAGGTTGCAGGAAGTAATGATATTAATACCTTACAACTCCTTGGAATGAAGGTTCACCCTTTTATACAAGTTGAACCTCAAAAAATGTCGTATACACTAGCACATGTTGGCCTGACACCTATCATCCGACTTCAAGTAGCAGGTCTAAAAGTAGGAGAATTAATGGCAAATTATAGAAGACAATTTCCCTATGCTAAGTGTATTGAAAAATTGTTAAAGGAACCTCTGATCTCTCCAATTCCCTCAGGAATCTTTCATGAAGCCTGATCAATGAATTGTTTAGATTTTGAGGAAATTATGAAAATTGTAATATTTAAATTCTAGCTTAACCATTAACGAAACAATATTATCTTCTACATCGGCGTTTATACTGTTAGTTGATTTCTTTACAGTCTTGTTTACATTTGGTATACACTACACACCATTGAACAGAAAAACACTGATTACAAGCTGAAATGGTTGGAAATATGGCACAAAGCTCAAAAGGTTAAAAGTTTTGACAAACTAAATGCAGAACTGGAGTAGAACGAAAGATTTAGTCCTACAATCCCTTTTTTTGGTTTAATGCTCCCCATACATTGGTTCAAAAATAATTTTTTGGTATTAATATTCGACTGAAATATAAAAACTGTCTATTTCTAAAGTGATTACAGGATTTTTTTCCTAGACATTAAATTCAAAAATCTCGAAAAGGATTCCATAATTATCAAAAACGATAAGATAAAAGAAGTTTAACGATGTTTAACTGGGTCTCACGATTGATCCGAAAATATTATTCAAGAGGAAAGGGTTATTATCAACCACCAATAATACGATCCTACTGCGAGAGGCTCATAATTGAACCAAGGAGTGTCTTGTTTATTGATTGAACTTGATTGGGACAGGATTGCAGAATATTTTGTTTTCGGTTTTATTATTGGGGAGAAAACCATGATTAAAGGCAGGAATCTCCCTCAATTCCCGATACCCGAGATTTTCAATAAAAAATCTTCTTGTTTGGATGATGTTTACCTTACTCTCCGAAACGCTGTTGAGAATGCTTTAAAAGAGGAGTCAAAATGTGCAATCACTGTCACTAGCGGATTAGATTGCAGGATTTTAGCAGGTATTGTCTCTGAACTGGGGTATGACATTCCTGCTATCACAATGTATTCTTCTTTCGAAGCTAAGGTAGCAGCGAAGATTTGTGCAAAATTGGGATTGAAGCATTATTTTGCTCCAATAGGTTACAATTTAGAAGAAATGTTCCTTGATAAAGTTACAAAAGTTATAGGAGAGCTTGGCGGTACTTCGGGTTTTATCAATGTGTATATGAGCCTTAAATTCCAGCAGGTATTAGATAAACTCAATATTAAGGGTCTCATCCATGGAGGAAGGATTAACGAGGTATTGGGTACAGGAATACCTCGTGGAGGTGTTAATGCATATTTCAAAGCAATGGTAGATCATTCTTTTCCAAAATGGTTTAAAGATAGAGCCTATCAAAGACTTTATGAATATTGTTCAGAGATGAGTAGCGATGAAATTCTTTTGAAAATTACTGTTCAGAGCACAATTCCGCGACAAGCGGACCTGAGTTACAAGTTACCCAAAACAAAACTAATTTACCTTGACAGTGATGTTCTTTCTGCAATCTATTCTTTACCATATCAAGAAAGACAACCTGGATTATTCCAACATAAAATTCTTAAGAAATATTTTCCTGAACTCCACGAGGGTCCAAGTGTGGGCACAAGCGGTTGTCATGTCCTGTATTTTCCTTACCTAATGAACGAAATGATGTTTAAAATGATTTTAAACCTTGAAAATTTCCAGCGTAGACGTTGTAAAGATAGGCCTATATTAACATTTGGTGTTGATTATTTCTTTGAGAAAAACAGGACATTGCTCAAAGAAAAGTTGGAGAAGATTCCTGTGCTGCGAAACAGGATACAACCTCTTAAACATCA
>JAEOTI010000161.1 GCA_016839955.1 Candidatus Hodarchaeota archaeon
CTTACCTAAGATTCCTTCCTGTCCGATGATGCGGCATTATGTAAATCTCTTATCCCGAAAATTGAAAATTGGAAAATTTTAGGAAATTGGGGTCCGTCCCCAATTTCTCACACTGAAATTCTTCATATACTTTTCAAATAAAATCTTTGTCTCCTCCGTAGCCTCAATTTCTTTTATCCCTTCCGGTACTTTAAAAGCAAACCTGCTGTCTGGAATATCCACATCAAACTCCCAGTTTTTAAACTCCTGGAAATGTTGTGTCTGAATTTCTAAATTGCTTGCCTGGGGGATTTTGACAATGATTTTCCCATGCATCTCGACTTTGGAGGGAAGATATTCTTCTGCGTCTATCCACAAAATAATCTTTTCATACTTCTGCCCCCCCATAGTTACTGTATTGGTTGAGGTAAGAACATAATATTTCTTCTTTTTTTCTTTTTTTTTCACATCCTCTTCTTTCAGAACTTTTTCTTCCAAAGTAAATTCAATGCCTTCCGGTAGCTTAAGATCCGTTTTATCTTGAGAAGTTTTTATTTTTTCCTGAATATTGGCAGGCAATTTTGAAAAATTTACCTTCTTTACTTCTTTCTTGCTTGTGTCATAGAACCAGGAAATCGTACCGTCGAAAACCTGTATTATCTTATTTTCTTCTTGCTGACTCAGGGGCAGACTTTTGGATTTATTTTTATCAAAGCCTTTATTTCGAACAATGCTCATTTCGCTATAGCGCTTATTTCCTTTAACAAACGTCTTCCCTTGTCCACCACTCTCTTCCATCCCCCGTGGCCCAATAGTCTTGCTCTTTTCTATTGTCTGCACCGAATATAATTTCAATCCGTTCAGTCGCTCCTCGAATTTGGTTAACACTTCTTCAGGGGTAATAGCCAATGATATAGGAGCATAAAGTAAAGGTAATAATAGTAATATTAGTGATATTAGTAAAACACGACCAAAATAATTATATCTTTTTCTCATTCAATATTCCGTCTGTTAATCATTGGTTATGTAAGCAATCTTCAAAGTTTCTGCCACCTTTTAAAATCCTTATCCCACTCACCCGTCTCTAACGTTGGATCATAATAAAATAACATCTTTGATTTCTGCTGGAGAAATATTTCATTCTAAACACCGTTCAAAAGCATTAATAGTAAGCCGATAATCTCCCAAAACCCATCCCAATTCACCAATTTATTTTTATTTTGGCAAGTCAAGAACCGTCCATACGCGCCCACTTGCCAGTACTCTTTACTGTGCAACTATTTGTGGCTCTGTTGAACTAAGGTACTGAATTATCTCACTCTCTCGCTGCTGCAACTCGATTAATATAGGTTCTGACATAGCCTTATATTCAGATGGGCTGCAAATACTTTTGCTATACCGATACATTTCAACCCTTTCAATAATTACAATAGAATTTTTAATTTTAATTTTAAATTACTGAAAAACTAATCCTTTTTCAACCGACAAGTGGTTAAATAACATGTGTAAAATTTTCCCCTCAGGGATCTTGATTTTCGTTATTTGTGAATTTAATAATTCATATTTTAATAATTCATACTCTCTATCATTTTTCTCTTTCTCTTCAAAAGTTCTAAACCTCTGTATATTAGACCAGACATATATATTAATTAAATTATCTTTTATACGAGGAAAAAGAAACACAATAGAATCCCTTATACTTCCTGGATCAGTATTTTTTTGATTAGCATTAAATTTTATATTTCCTTCTAAGCTATAAAGATTCCAATCAACAGCAGAAAGTACTATTTTTTTTGTTTTTACCAAATCTTTTGTCTTTTCTCCATCAAGAAAAATAAGCATCTCTCTATGCCAAAATTCTGAATCTTTCCCAACGCCCTTATCGACTGTGTAACATAATGCAATATCAGGTGTTTCATTACTATTAAAATAACCTGCAACTAAAATAGGTTTGGGTAAGATGCCAGATAAAATAATATCTCCATTTTCATACTCCCAAATCACTTGTTCCTTTCCATTTTCAAAGTTCCCAAGATAAGCTATGTTTAATTCTTTCTTATAATATAAAACAATAACCTTTTCATTTACTTCTAATGCTGTAATTACATCA
>JAEOTI010000162.1 GCA_016839955.1 Candidatus Hodarchaeota archaeon
AAATGCCATTAATAATGCAATACGACTCCCGTAAATAACTCTTGATAACATATCACGACCTTGTATGTTTGTACCAAATGGATGGTCAATTGAAGGCGGAGAATAACGGCAATAACCACTAGTCGTCAATTGTTCACCAGTACAATCTGTAGCTCTTTCTGCATAGTGATAAGGAGCAATAAAATTAGCAAAAATTGCTATGAAAATAATACCAAAGAAAATTACTAATCCAAGAGTGAGTGTCTTGTTTGTTTTAATAAAAAACCAGAAATTATTAAAGGTCCCTTTAACTTTCATTCTTTTGTTTGTAGTCGTCTGATATCCCAAGAACAAGTCACCTTAACTTTTTATTTAGTATTTAATACGAGGGTCAAGGATAGCATAGAGGATGTCACTAATTAGACTGACAATGCTTACAATTACAATGAATAGGATAAGAGCTCCTTGAACGGCTGGATAATCTTTATTGGATATTGCTTGAAAAAAGTATAATCCTAAACCAGGTATGTTGAATGTTGTTTCAGTTAAAATAGCCCCGGCCAATAGTAGAGCAAATTGAAGTCCAATAAAACCAACAACTGGGGTTGTTGCATTTTTTAAGGCATAATTATATTTGACTTTATTGTCAGATACTCCTCGAGCATAAGCAAAATGAACATATCCTTGCTCTAATTGGTGAATCATATTTATACGAACTTGTCGTGAAATAGATGATCCAATTAACAAACCTAATGCAGTACAAGGCATTATTAAATGTAGGATAATATCTATTGTTAAATCGAAGCGACCTGCTATCATAGTGTCGATGATCCAAATCTCTGTTATATGTTCAAAATCACCAGTCCCACCTGCTTCCATTATTCCTAAAGGTGGTAAGAGTGAAAATGTCCCAACATTTGTGCCAAAAGTAAGTTGCATTAAAATTCCTAATAGGAAAATGGGGATTGAATAGATTGCAAGTGTAAAAAGTCTTAAAATATGATCTTGTGCCTTTTCACGATGAATAGCTGCATAAGCTCCTGCATAAACGCCAAATGGCACACCTATTAAGATAGCACCAATTGAAAGCATTAGAGTGGGACCAAAAGCAAGTTGGAGTTCCGTAGCAATCTCACTACCCGATTCATAAGATTGACCTAAATCAAAAGTAATTCTCAGGTCAAAAGGAAGTCTAAATTTGAATATTTGTTCTAGTTTCAATTTAAAATCGATCTGGGGTATTACTGCTCCCATAAAATCCACATATTGCTCTTCTATTGGTTTATTTAATCCCATTTGCTCACTAATTTCATCTACTTTCTCATTAGATAATTTAGGGTTCATAACTTTGACAGGATTTGCTCCTGGAAGAACACGTAGAAGGAAAAATACAATAGTTACTAGTAACCACATCATAGGAATGAAAAGAGCTATTCTGACCATAATAAAGGACCTTAACGAACCCATTGTTTAATATCAACACCTAACTTGCTCTAGTTGGAATTTGAAGTAAAATATCAAGTTTAACTGAAATTTAATGTCTCAATTTTTAAATTTACATTTAAAAAAAAAACAGAGAGGAAAAAAAAGGGGAGAGGAAGTGTTATTGAAACTAATTAGTTTCTCTTCTTCCTTTGGAGTTTCACAAAGAGTACTGACAAAGCACACATAGTGATTAAAGCCGTAAATGTTTCAAAACCTGGAATCTCATCATCGCCGCCTTCTGGGAGTGGTACACTTGCATAACCAGCAGAAGTCATATTTCCTGCTATGCATGCATTTACTGGTCCATCAACATATGCAGCATGATGACTTGTGAAAATCTCAGGTACCATACTTAGCAATGGATCGTTGTAATCCTCAAATATTGTAGATGTAATATCAGAACGATCAACTGCACAAGAGATGGCTTGGCGGACGTTTTTATCAGTTATTGATTGGACATTTATCAATATGTAGCGAATGCCTGCTGTTGCCTTAGTGGTAGTAGTTATGCCACTTTTCGATTTAAGAGACGTCCGTTCATCTGGACCGAAATCTTTGTGAGCAACGTCTATATCTCCACTTTCAAGTCCTAACTGGAGTGTTGATGCGTCTGTGTAGAATTTGATAATGATTTTGTCATTGAGTGGAGCTGTTGTTCCTAACAAGGATGCATTATAGTGAGTATTCGGTTCCAAAATCATTTCAGTATCTGCAGTCCAAGTAGTTATTTTATATGGTCCACAACCCGCAACCCAAGTATCTCCTGGTTTGCCGCCTATTGTATCATAGTCTATTGTAGCCATACTAACAGGCCAAGCAACTGTGTAAGTAAGTCTTTGTAAAAAGGTCGCATCAGGTCCATTTAGAGTGACTTTGAAGAGAGTGTCGTTAAGAACTTCAGTTTTATTCACAACATCGCCTAATAGAAAAGCAGGGTCTCCACCTAAGTCAGAATCACCAATTGAACGATTCCAGTTATATTGTACAGCTGTAGCATTAAGGTCAGTACCGTCACTGAATTTTACGCCTTGTTTAAGGTTAAAGTAGTATAACGTAGCATCAGCACTTACATTATACCAACTTGTAATTGGTCCTTTTACAGCATCAGTAGAGGTCACTGGCATTTCCATTAATCCGTGAGTCAACTGAACTAAAGTATTTGATCCATAGTATTCATAACAATCGCTTGGGTCAAGATTTCGCAGTGAATCAGTTGTTCCAATGACAATCTCTGTATCTCCATCTTTTATAGTTCCATAGTGCATATTTTCAGATGGTTCTTGAACGACGCCTGTGACATCAGTTTGATAAGCAGAGAATTGACTTAACATCGTGAATAGTGGAATACATGGAACATCTACAGCCATCAATTTTTGCGCATTGACTGTTGCAGTTTGTCTGTCAGCTAAATCGGGATCTTCTAACAATGTGTCAATGTAACCGTCCATTGTAGTTGATGAATAATTTGTACCCATACTAAATGCGCCACCACCAACAAATGGATCAATATAATTACTTGCATCTGGATAGTCAAACCACCATCCTAGCAAGAACATTTCCATAAAACCGAGTTGATCGAGATAAGTAGACCACTCTGCGGATTTAAGGGTTACATCGAAATAGCCAGTATCTTCTAATTGACTTTTAAGCAGTTCGGCAACGTCTTTTTCCATACTCCCGTAGTGAGAGGGTGTATAGTGGAGGTTAACCTTATACCGTCCACCAGCCGCTGAGGTTTTCTGAGTAGGATTAGACATTACTGCGAACATACTTAGTGTAAATAATACTAATAGAGATATCGACACTAATTTGTTCCGAATCAAATTTTTTTCACCTAAAACTTCATTTTTAACAAATGAAATCTTGTAACCAACCTTAATGAGGTTTAAGAACCTTTTGTGTTTGTATTTTTTCTAATTGTCAATACAATAATTATCTATAGATAACAAAACAAAACATATGGAGAAAATCATAGAATAATATTTGAATAAATATATATGTAAAAAAAATCAGTCATTCTTTTTGAGATAAAAATAATATATTCGCTTTTCCTTGATTATTTTTAGCTTTCAGTCATTAACATTCCTTATTTGATCTATACAACTAAAATCTGATTAATTTGGAAATTTTTTGACTTTTGAAATCCGCAATAGTCGCGGAACAGTTGGAGGTAATTCAACTTTACCACAATTATAGATACCTATTACCGCTTCAACAAACAATTCTTTTTTTATATCTTGTGAAAAAACGAGTTGATTTACTCGATGGAAAAGAACCTTTCGTTTTCCCACTTCAAGTAAATCTTCCTTTGAAACCTCTAGAAGATCAGTTGATGTTACAAGGAGGATGTCTTCAAAATTCTGGATATTAAGTTCATGATGTAGTATATGTCTAGATTCAATTTGTGGAACTAACCAGTTAAGGAGTTCATTTACTATTTCACCCACTGTCTTCTTCTGTTGTTGACAAGTAGCAACAAAATCATCATAAATTTCTACTTGGACATTACGTATCGTGATATCCTTTAGGTTTTCCTCAATTGGAGTGTATTTTGGTTTTTGTCGTATTAGAGAATGATAAACAAGTTTAGAGATGTTTTCAGAAACATTAACCTTACAATCGAGAACAACTTCAACATGTTTCAAGAGAATTGAGGAGTTTATCCCTTTACCAAATGATAAATCATCTATGGATTTAAAGATGAATTTAACATCTTCTCCTACCTCAGTAAGATCTTCTTTTGAGACTCTTAATTCTTTTAAGCCAAAAATTATTTCAATTTGCGTTTTACTTCTTATTCTACGTTTTCTCCGATGATGTCGAAAGAATGAAATATAGTCTTTCTCATAATGAGCTAACAAATCACTAAATATTCTTCCAACATTTCGTCCCCATCCTTTTGTGAGTCTCACAAGCTGATCATAGAGTTCTTTATCCACATTTCGTATCGTTATTGTTTTTTCTATTCCTTGATAACGACGAAACCTGTGAAAATCCTTCTTACTCTTAGACTCATCTTGGTCTTCCGTATTTATTTGCATTTTATTGGTTTCAACCATCAAAAAAACCTGTAAAACTCGTCATACAATACTTTTTTCAAAATGCTTTAAATTCTTTTCTTATCTACTAAATCTACAAATCCACGATAAAAAATCATTTAAAGATCTGTTAAACTTGTTAAACAATAACAGGAATAGGTCAATATGGGAGCCCAGACAGTTCAAGATGCCAGTACCGTTGGAAAAGGGATTATATCACCAAAAATCTCTTCAAAAATGCATTATCGATCAGGTCTACATATATTTTTATCGTTTTTCTGGAAAAATCCACTCATTTTACTATTTTCATTAATAATGAGCATTAT
>JAEOTI010000039.1 GCA_016839955.1 Candidatus Hodarchaeota archaeon
AAATAATGGTATGTGGTCCCTCAACTGCAAACGTTCTTAGTGTATTTCAGCACATTTCGAAAAATCATAATGCTTTGTTCCCAGATTATACTCAACTCATTACTTTAGAAGACCAATCGCACATTGGTCTTAACTACCGGTTTGCAGCTATTTTAGAGATTAATCAGCAAATAAAAGACTATCTAAAGGGTACCCATGCTCTTCTCTTTGTTATACCACCCGATTCATTAAATGATATTGAAAATTATAAAAAAATCCTTTATGAACTTCAGGAACAACTGTACTCTACAACAGCTATTCTGATTTTAGTGGATTACCCTTCTACCAGCTGGGCTATTCCTTTAGAGTTCCTTATCAGAGAATTGCACTTAGTTGGTTTAGCTGATCAAGGAGCTCAACATGTTCGAATCTATCCCATTTGTAGCCACACAGGTAAGGGTTTGTACGAAGCCCTAGGTAGCCTTTTGGATTTCTTTGAGGACTGATACCAGAAAACACCCCTCTTGGGAGTCGTTGATTCCGAAATTTGTTGAAATGTTGAAGCGTTAAAAGATCAATTATAACACATCTATTCTCATTCTTCAAAATAGATGTAAAACAACAATCAATTTGATGTTAACTAATTCTCAAGAGATAACAGAAAAGTTAATGGCCGCACCAGTGAAGAATTTCACCCAAAAAAAAAGATCTCCTGCCATTTATTGTTATCTGCTTGATTTTTTGAATATCTACAATAATTCTGAAAGCTTTCAAAATGTAAGTCATAAGGAACTACATTATAGGAAGGATCCGCAGGATCGTTAACTGTCCAATCACTGAAACTCCTAGCATTATCAGATGAGTAAAAATCTTCAAAATAAATTTGATTCTCATTAGTGAGTATCTCATCTACATGGGTGAAGAATTCCCGAAGTAAAGAACTATAAGATGTCTGATTGTTTGACTGATCATAGATCTCAGCAGCTAAAAGTTCTAAGAGGAAAGACTTCAAGCTTTGAAGTTGGGGCCATTTTGCCAGTATTCCAAGATCCCTCCAATATTTCAATATTCGGACAGAATTTTGATATATTATTCCTCTTGAAATAGCAAACTCTTTCTGCAATACAATCCTATAAGGTTTATACGTTCGTGCACTTGGTTGATTAAGGAAAATCAGAGGGGAATCAAAAGATTGAGCGATTAAAATATCTGCAGTTACTCCTCGATAGTTAATTGAACATCCAAATTTAGTTTCTTTAATGTCATTTTGACTAAAATCCCTTAGTGCTAAATCTACAAGATGATCAATTAAATCATCATAAGCCCTACTAAATCCTTGAGGCGTTAACACATAGACCAGATCAACTTCAGCACGTCCCCTTATCATGGTGTTTTTACCATATGAACCCCCTACTATTGTTTCGCTTATATCAAGAGGATTATTATGCATAAAAGCCGTCATGCGTTCAATTATATAATTCAAATGTTCTTTTTCTCTAGGAAGAGGGAAAATTTTTTTTTCTAATAAATTTTGAAAATAGCTCATAGTTAACCTTAATATTAATTTCTTAATAACTTTTCCTTTCTCAAAGGGTAAATAATTATATTTTCTGAAGAAAACCTATAATCTCGATAATTATCAATTTAGACATGCTGAATGCTGATTTAAACTAAGAATTTCTGAAATTAGAAAGAGAAGAATTGATCATGAATTGGGAATAGATCAATTAAGAATCCTAATCCCTCTATACTGTTTTCTAATTTCTTAAATTTTTTGTTTGTGTTTTATATTTCTATGACTGGGATCATTTCTCTCGTTCTTTCAACTCTCCGTTCAAAATTCTTTAAAAAATTCTCAGTTGCTTCACTAGCTTGGTCGATGGGTGTTGTTTCACTAAATACTGCTATACAATAATAATGATATGACTCTTTATAGATTGCAAGAAGGCCTCCGGTGAGTGGAACATACTGTAAGTTGATTAGTGAGGGGTACATCGTTTGTTCTAAAAGTTCAAAGATATTTTCCATTTGAATATGGTATCCATCGTTAACTAGGACGATTTGCAATTGATAAGAGTACACCCGAATTGCAAAATATTTTGGTAGGTCAATATTTTGTTCGTATGAGTATGGATTTGAGGAAATTGCATCCACATTCATCTTTTTTTCTTTAACATTCATAGTGTTCAGGGATTTTATTAAAGCAGATTTATTAAACTAATATTTTTGTACACCACGTCTGCCCACTGTACAATAAATTTGTACACAACAAAATTACTTATTTCTGTTAGTTTTTGCCCTATAAACACTATTAATCTAAAAGAAGTTAAATTATTTCTTTTTAAAAGTCAAAATAGTGTTTATTAAGGAATAAAGTTTATAGAAAAGGAAAACATAAGATGAGAATATTGGTTTTCTTTTTGAACTTCTTTTGCTTTAACACAATATAAAATTTATTTTTTTTTCAAGGTGTACAAAAGTATTGGATTATAAACCCTAACCCTATTATTCACCAATCAACTAGAAAATTTGAAGGTAAGGTAATTGATTGACGAAGAACTCCCAAATTTATGGAAACCAGCATTTTTAGGGCTCATTCTTACTCTAACTGTGTTCTTTATTTCTTTTGGTGTTTATAGTGTAATAACTACTGATAACGAAGATAAGACTAAAATTTCTAATTTATGGCAATCTGAGCAGAGTTATGTACAAATTCAATACGCTATAGTTGATTGGGACAACAATTTTATGCCAGAGGATCAACCTCCATTTTTTGAAAGTAATATTAGTGGATTTCTTGACCATATACAAATTCAAGTTGTTAGATATGATTTTGTTTACTTTTCCTCCTTTTATGAAGGGAATCAATACACAATGAATATTTTGGAGCAATTTTATTTAGGGACATTTCTTTTGGGAAATACCAGTCGCGATTTGCAATTCCAGGTGGGATTTAAAACGCATGGTGAACCATTCTTGTATGATCAGGATACCAAGAGCATTGGAACACTTTTCTTCAGTTTTAAAGTCCTCTCAAACGACCAAATAATCCATCTAAACCTTCCAGTGACTAATGGCACATTACCTGTCGTTTCTGTGAAACCTTAATCTAATGAGTGGTAATTTTGCAACTCAAAACTCCAAAACAACAATTAACTGAGGATGGTCGTTTATCGCTTAAAATACGAGGTCCATCCCTAGCTATTTATTATCTCCTAATTCAATCTTCTGAAGCAATTGGAGTTAGAGAGATAGCTCGAATACTTGATTTAAAATCTCCTAGCCTTGCTCAATATCATTTACAGAAACTCGAAGATGAAGAACTAATTGAAAAAACCTTAGAAAATAAGTATTATGTAGAGAATCCAGTTATATTTGGTCCTTTGAAACATTATTATAATATTAATCGAAAATTTATTCCCCGAAGTGTATTTACAGCAATTATGGCAACTACAATATTCTTTATCGGAACTTGGACCCTCTTGTTTAATATTACTCCTGAGCCAATTATTGTGGGTATTACTTTACTATCCTTCTTGCTTGCATTCCTCACTTGGAATGATGTGCTTACCTGGAAACAATCAACCATTTTTAAAAAAAAGAAGAGAATGAATGAGGAGTAATATTAAGGGTTAAGCATAGACTGCTCCCACTTTAGGATCATCATTTGTTATCCATTCGCAGGAAGCAGAAGCCCCTGCTGCACCATATGCTTTCGCCCACACCCTCATTCTGTAGGTATAAAAAGCGTCTAAATCTAATGTTGTTGTCCCTGAACCTGAGTAATAGCCATTCCAGGAAGAAGTAAACGTTGTCACCTTGAGAGTACCTAAATACGTCCATCTCTCTGGATAAACAGACGTGCGTTGGTGGTATTCCACCCAGATTTCAATCTTTGCTCCACTTCCAGTTATTGTGATGTCCAAATCATCACATTGAAAACCACCTTTTATGGTCTTATCAGATGATAGATACCAATTAGAAGTCCAATTTGTACTAGCAAATTGTGAATTGCCCTCTCCAGATGCAGAAACTGATGCTCCATCCACGTCCCGCCAAATACCCGCTGCAAGAATCGTATTAGATGCTCCATTCTGAATATTTGCCATCATCCCAAAAAATAGTGTCAAAGTCAAAATAAGGAACAATTTTAGATATTTTTTTTGAAACATTTTCGATCATCCATTTATATGATTTAAATGTAATAATCCGTATCTCAATTCAATTTTAAACTCCCTATTTTCCCAGATTGTTCAATGACTTGGAACAATTATTTTTTTGGTTTTAGGAAGTGCTTCTTACTGGAGAACTATTTTAAGGGGATTTTGACTAAAGAATCAGGTAAAAAATGTTCTTTCTGCTATAAACATCTTGAAAAAGCAATTCCTTATTGTGAACAAGAGTAGTTTGAAATTAATTTTTTATCTGGTTTAACAATTTACAAGTTCATTTTGATGTTTCAAGATTAATATTATGACGTACGAGTGATGTAGAAGGTCTGATAGAGATTCGATTTTATAGAGAGGGAGTTGGTTTGGATGTCTCCTTGGAAAGCATTTGACGAAGATAGACCATATGAGTTTGGATCAGCAACCTATTCCGAAGATAGTTCCTGGTACTCATATCAAGGTACCTTCACACTCTACTTCTATGCCGAGGTTGTTTGTAATGATGATGACACTGGATGGATCACCAGCAGTTATCAAGAGGGTACAGTAACTGTTACATTTCGACAACCACCTTAAGCATTCCCAGTGGTAACTGATTGAAAAACCCCTTAGTTGGCTTGGATGAGAATCTCCAAGTCAAATTTTTTTTTATTAAAAAAAAATAAATTTTAAAAATAATCACATTGTGTGAAAGATTTTAATGTATTGCGATTATTCATAATATACCTAATGATTCAGAAGTTCAAAGTAACATGAATAATCTAAACAAGGCTAAAAAAACATAATCCTATTAATACGATCTATATGGAAGTCTTCAAATGAAACACTTGGAGAAAATTCCAAAAAAAATCTTTTTTCTTCTTTCATTAATCATACTTTGTCTTTTTTTCACCCCAATCCAGCCTTCACTTGGAGAACCGGAGCCCTATTTTCAACTGACGATTATTATAGATTATTTTGATTATCAGAACTATCTTCTCGCCCAACGGATCGCCCCTCAACTCCAGCGACTTGGGATTGACATTCGGATTGACCAGACAGCAAGTTATTTTCATTATATGTATCCAGAACCCGACGATCCATCAGTAATACCCCTTCCTTATGACCAGGGGGGTTATGACTTAGCGATAAACCGTATTGGAGGGTTAACTTTCTTAGAACTCTGGAATAAAATCCATACACGGGAGACATCAACTTATTATGCTCCTTCCCCTCAGCTTCATGATGACGAACTAGATAGGGATCTAGAAGCCCTCTTTGGCTTCCATTCTTCTATTAGTACAGATGAGGCCCTTCGAAGGACTCTTTCTCGGTTAACCTGGGAACTTGTGCCATTCATCCCTATCTGTACGGGGATTTATCCACTTATCTATTCTGTTGCCACCCTGGAAGGATTTGTAGGCTCGTACACCCCTGGAGATCCTTTCCCATGTCTTCGATGGGGGCAGAATGGGCTTGAGGCCTGGAGCTTTTCTGAGGAGAGTAACCAATCCACTCTGCGTCTAGCAACTCGCCAACGAACAGGAACAGGTTTTCTTTACTATGATTCCCTTGATGCGAACTACTTTCGCCCAACTGAAGCAGTTTTAAATGGCCTTATTGTTCCTCGAGGCCCTGGTAGAGATCTTGCGATGTCTGAATATGTGCCTGACTTAGCAGCGGCAGTTCCCGTCCCTGTAGCGGGGATCAACCACCATGACAACCAATACTGTGAGGTGGACGATCTACGTCTTTGGGACCTACAAATTCGTTCGGGGGTTACGTGGCACCCCGGTTACGGCTATCCAACCATGCCTTTCACTGTTGAAGATGTGTTATTCACCTATGAGAGCCTTCGGGATCATCCCCATTGGAAAGGGATTATTAGATCTGTTTTTGGAAATTCTTCTTCTATGGGATTCGAAGTAATCAATGCAACGGCAATCCGCTTCCATCTCACAGATTCGTTAAATCCATCCCCCCCAGACGGTCTTAAATATTTTGAACGCTTCGTTTGGCTCCTCACCTGGCCAATTCTCCCTCAACACATCCTTGATCCGAATTATGTGAGCATTGCAGGTCCCGGGAAGACCGCAGATGGGGCGCCAATCCTTCCCATTACTGAATGGAATAATTCAGATTTCCATTATGGGTACAGAACGAATAATTATACCGGACCAGCTATCATCGGAACGGGATCTTATCGATGGGAAGGACCAAATGAGACCTTGGCTTATATACCCGAGGATAATAAAGTACTTTTAACGCGTAACGACGCCGACTTCAAGGATAATG
>JAEOTI010000163.1 GCA_016839955.1 Candidatus Hodarchaeota archaeon
AACCCTTAATCTTTGTCTCAGCTGATTTCATGGAGATTTCCATTGCTGCCCAATGATATGTATTTGGAAACATACGTTTTAATACAAACAACCCACCATCAGATTGAGCTTCTGCATCCCACCAATTAAAACAATCATTTTCTCCAATGCGTGCTATTCCAATGCGAGCTCTTAATATTAAATTGTATAACTCGCTACGATTTGTTTTCTTCAAAAAACCAATTCCTTTTTTTCCTCTTTGTTCAAAGACATGCCAAATTAAAACTTATTTTATATGAATGGATTTGGTACTTCTGTTTTTAATTTTGGTATGGTTTCCTCTGTTTTTATTGTCTCAGCTACTTCTCCACTTGCAAGCCTTGCTCGTACTTTAGCCCATTGTCTGAGCTTTGTGACATTCTCTCCCATTACCTTGGAAAGTGGATAAATCTCCTTCAGAGCACCCTCAAGATCTTTTACTTCGATCTCTCTATTGTTGTTATAAGCATTGTATAACCCTGCATTGATTGTTTCTTCAATTTCAGAACCTGAATATCCACTAGAAATTTTGGATAATTTGTTAAGATCGAACATTCCTTCTTCATAACGACCTTTTAACCTCTTTTGAAGATGTATCATCCAGATCTCCACACGACTTTGATGTGCTGGGAGATCTACAAAGAAAATATCATCAAACCGTCCTTTTCGAAGTAACTCTGGTGGAAGTTGTGCGATGTTATTGGCTGTAGCGACCACAAAGACAGGCTCTTCCTTTTCCTGCATCCAAGTAAGCAATGTTCCAAACACTCGTGCAGTTGTTCCCGCATCAGTCTGATCTGAACTTGAGACTCCAGATAGTCCTTTTTCGATTTCATCTATCCAAAGGATACTTGGTGCAATCGTGTTCGCAATATCAAGGGCTTTTCTGATATTACTTTCAGATTCACCAACTATACCTCCATAAACTTTCCCCAAGTCGAATTTAAGTAGAGGTAAGCCCCATTCTGATGCAATAGCTTTTGCAATTAAACTTTTACCACAACCGGGGATTCCAAGGAGGAGAAGTCCTTTAGGAGCAGTCATTCCAAAATCTTTTGCTTCGGGATCAAAACCTCCTTTTCTATCTTTAAGCCATTTTTTTAATAATTCCATCCCCCCAACGTCAGCCAAGCTCTCAGAAGGATGAAAATATTCTAATATTCCACTTTTTTTGATGATTTGCTCTTTCTGTGAAATAACATAGGAAATTTCTTTAGAAGTGAGTTTAGCTTGTTCTATAATGATCTCTTTGAAGGTAAACCTAGCTTCAAGTTCTGTTAATCCAAGTGCTGCCTCAGAGATCTTTTGCCAATCATCTTCAGGAGAGAGTTCTTCATTCAGTTTGTGTTCATCAATTACTTGTTTCAAAACTGTTCTCAGGATCTTTGTGTCAGGTAAAGGAATCTCAAGAACAAATACTTCCTTTTCTAATTCTATTGGTAATTTTCGAATCGGTTGTGCTAGAATCAGAGTCTTATGGTTTCTCAACATTCTGCTTATTGACCTGATTAATCCTATGATTTCCCGATGTAGAATAGTATGATCAAAATAAATATGCAGATCTTCCATTAGAAGAACAGACTCTTCGGGCATGGTGTTTTGATACCATCTTAGTACCTCTAATGGTGTATTAGTATCATCTTCATCTTTAAACTCAAGATCGATAGGGTCCCACTTCTTAATTCCCATCGCATTTGTCCATTGATAGATAGCTCGGTTGTTATTTATCCCAGCTTTAACGCAAAATCCATGAATCCGTCTCCACTCATAAGAAATAATTTGGATTACTGGAATATCTGCTTTTATCTTAAGATCTAATTCATTTGCAAAGTCTCTAGTCAATGTAACATCTCCTTATTAAGCTCCGCATCAGGATATCCAATTAGTTTAATCTCACCATTTTCCTGAATATGAATTTCCACATGATTTTCTTTGAAAATAGGCACAAAAAATGGTTTATATTTCTCTGTATTTATTAAAAAATTTTGATTTTCTGATCCTCGCCATTTGAGGTATATAGAACGTTGTGCTTCTACATATCTTCCGTAAATCACTACATCAGAAACATCTACTATGGCTGTTTTTATTGGATCAGCATGAATCTCATCGATTTCATACCCCGTATAGAGAATTGTACTTAAACCATTACTTTTTAGTTTTTCAATCAATTTTAATAAGATCTTGGGTTGATCTAGAGGTTCTCCTCCCAAAAAAGTAACTCCTTCAACATTTTTCTCTTTGGTAATTAATTCGAAGAGTTCTTCAACAGTATAGAGTGAAATTGGTTTAAAATTCCAAAACTCTTGATTCCAACAACCTGGGCAATGGAGGGAACATCCTTGAAACCAAATAATAAATCTCTCCCCAGGACCATAGATCCTACTGTTTGAGACATATCCTGCTACATTCAACATATTATTAAGGATATTCATTATTATCGTCTTCTAACTAACACTAAGACACGTTCTTTACCTTTCACTTGTTCTTGGATTTGATAACCCAGTTTTTCTGCACGGGTCATGATTTTCTGGACTTTTTGGTCAATTTTTTGTTTAAACGCTAGCTCTTCTTGTTGTTTTATTTGCTCTAAGCGACGTCGCTCTCGTTGGAGTTGTAATTGTCTAACTCGGAATTCTTCATCTGTGATTTGCTTCAATGCTACAGCTTCTTTGGCTTTCGCTTCTTCTAATCGAATCCTCTCTAATTTAGCCTGAAAATTTTTGATATACTCTTTCACAAATGTTTCTAAGAATGAATTTGCTTGTGTGTTTGTTGTATTGAAGGTTGCTCGAAGCCCCTCAGTTTCTTCTTGTAATTTGATGTTATTACTGAGTACAAGATTTTTCCCAACAAAATTATAGGATATCTCAAGTTGCTCAAGGGTTTCTTTCACACATTCAATATCCTTAAGGTCCCTGAGAATTACTGCACGAACATGAGAGCTCACGTTACTACCCCCTTTTTGCTTGAACCTCAGTCTTTATAGTCTTTTGAATTTCTGCGTAATATTCATCAGTCTTTTTGTAGTCAATTGCTAGTACAAGATCCTCAATTAGTCTATTGACTTCATCAACACAAGTTGGTCCTAATATCCCTCTAGTCTTAATAGATAATTCTCCATCTTCATTAATAATGATTGAAATTTTTTCTTCGGACAATTATACACCCCTTTGAGTTACAATTTTTGCTTGATACCGTTTAGCTACTTTTTTAGCTGTTTCTAACTCATCTAATTGTTTAATTACTAAGTAGTTAGTGCTCTTCTTCTCATAGAGTACTCCAATCTCAGGAAGTATCCATGACGGAATAGCTTTCTCCAAGTGAAATCCATTTTTTCCTGTTTTAGGGATTGATAAAAGACTATCAAACTCTTTAGTTTGATCTAATTCAGCTTTCCTTTTTTTAACAGCTTTAGAATCTAAAATTTCCAGTTCATCTAACTCGCGTTTCTTAAACTTTTTACCCTTCTTCTTAGTTGAAAGATCCTCAAATAGATTACTCAAGTCAGACCTGAAAGTTTTTCTCAGCTGGGTTAGTTGAACAACCATTTCATTAAGGGTAATGGTGTCTCTTACTTCTCTAAGATTCATATTCTCAAATTTCTTCAATTGACTCTCCCATTCTTTCCAACTCCCTTTTTTTGCAATAAATCTCTTTTTAATCTTTTTAAAATGGTCCTCTTTTGATAAAACTGTTTGTATATCGGTTAGGAGACTAAGAATTTCCTTATTGAATTCCTTCTCAAAGTTGAGCCAACTATCATACAATCGGTGTTTTTTCCCATCATTTGGTACGTAAGGAGGATGAAGAGTCCATGAAAAAATGAGTTTTCTTCCTAATCTTAATTCACCATTAAAAGAAGGCTGTGGTTTGTTTCCTAACCATTCATCAATTGTCTTTGCAGAAATGTCAGATAATTGGACTTGTAATTCATTTTTAACAGTCTGTGGTTGGATTTTATCCCAATTTGAGTTGTGGAGAATGATAGGATTTTGAATTTCATTTAAGCTTGCTTTTTGATGATATTGCCATTCAAAATGAGAAAAAGTTTCTCTAAAGTTTGCTAATTGTGAGTC
>JAEOTI010000040.1 GCA_016839955.1 Candidatus Hodarchaeota archaeon
AGCACATCTTATTTATTTAGAACGTCAAGAAAACGTAAAAAGGATTGAAAAAGATGGCAAATTCTTGTTTTATTGTTAAAGGAATCTTTTATTATAAAGGAACACGCTCGTTTTGAGAAATAGTTTTTATTGGTTTTAACACAACACATACTCTTTCAACGCTATTAATATCGCCTCGTGCCCGAAAAGATTCGATTAAAGCGTCTAATTCGTTAGTATCTGGTACATTTACCTTTATCAGTACACCACATCTTCCGTCTAATTTGAAAACTTCTTCACATTGCGGAAGAACTATTGTTTCTCTTAATAACTCTTTAATTTCCGATTCATTTTTAGGAATAAGGGTTATAAATGCATAAATACATCTTTCTTCTTCACGACAAATTTTAATAGTAAATTTCTCAATTACTCCCCCCTCTTGTAAGCGAACTACTCTCTTTCTAACTGTTGATTCGGATAAGCCTATTTCATCTGCAATCTCACGATAGGGTCTTCTCGCATCCTCTAGGAGCATTTCAATGATTTTCTTATCTTTGTCGTCGAGGTTTTTCATTCTTATTTTTATTTGGATTTTGTTTTATTATAAATAAAAAAAAAATATGTTTTACTATATTAAAAATCTTTTAATAATGGTCCGAAAAGCCTTTCATAATGGACAGCCATGCAATGAATTCCTGCTGCTTTAGTTGTTTTCTTAATTTCTTTTATGAATGGTAAAAAGAAATCAATATTAATCTTATCAATAGCCGCATATTTAGCCGGTTTATTTCCCTTGTTATCCTTCTCTGCCTTTTTGAGAGCACTAAGGAGATCCTTTGGAACTGATACTCCTGGTATATATTCATTGAAATACCAAGCAATACCATACGCTTTTAGGGGAAATAGTCCTAGTAGCACAGCTACATCATATTTTTCTAGCTCTTTTAAGAACTCCTTCGCTTCATCAATATCAAATGCGGTTTGTGTCTGAATAAAATCTACACCAGCCTCAACTTTTCTTCCAACTTTAAGGATTTCTGGTTCAAGATAGGGTGGTCGAGCGTTTGGATTTGCAGCACATCCTATGTTCATTTCGATTTTGCCACCCTCGATTTCTTTACCTTCTAAATCGGTACCTTCATCGACTATTTTTGATACGAGTTCTATGAACTGGGTACTATCAAGATCGTATACTGGTCGAGCTTTTTTATTGTCTCCTAACGCTGCATGGTCACCTGTTAATGTGAGGATATTTTTAAGTCCAAGTATCGCCCCTCCGACAATATCGCCGAATAGGGCAATTCTGTTTCTATCTCTTACTGTCATCTGCCAAACTGCTTCCAATCCTACTTTTTCTTGAACTAAATAACTCGGTACCATTGAACACGTGTAAGCATCTCCTTGTGGTCCGTCAGTTACATTCGCAGCAACAATTTTTCCAGTTTTTTTCATTTCTTCAGCAGAATGTAAAACTGAACTGATATCATACATCTTTTCAGGTTCTAACTCTCCAGAAAAGACGAATTTTCCTGCTTTTATCTCTTTCATCAAATTGCTATATGCAGGTCTTTTCGCCATTATTTTTCCCCCTCTTCTTTTGTTTCTTCTTCATTAGTATATGGTTTATTAATTACATGGTATGCTGGACTCGTTGCAGGTCTATAATCTCTTGGCGGGCGGTATTTTGTAAAGAGATCTAATCGATCAAATTTCTTCAGTCTTTCATAAATACCAATCCAAGCACAAGGACGAGTATATCCGCCAACTTCGCACATACCATCAACAGTTCCACCGCAGGGTCCATTGTTTAGATGTTTAGCACATCCTGCTATTGGACAGACGCCTCCAGTTTCTCCTAATAGACAACTTCCACATGTCTCACAGTATTGAACGAAATAATTTTCACCAGCGTTTTGAACACCACCACACATACTATTTTGGGCGGGATAAGTAAGAATGTTATCAAAAACTTTATTTAGCATAACAATCCCTAATCCACACGCTAACGATACGATTGCTTCGTATTCTTCTACAAAAGGTCGTACCGTAGTGGCAGCTATTCTATCGTCGCATTGTCTTAAAACAGTAATTGCTCTCCATATTAGCTCCTTTCCTTCGGTTTTTGCTTTTAATTCTAATAGCTGTCCAAGTAATTTTGCCTCGTTAATTGAACGCGGAGGCTGACAGCAGCCATCACAGCCAGCGATTAAGATTTTTGAGTATGGTTTTATCATATTATATATTTCGTCAATATTTTTTTGTTCTGTAATAATCAACTTCTTTCACACTTCTTTGATTTTTTTAATTTCTATTTATTCCTTTAAATTTTTAAAAAAATATGATTTAATTTATACTTTTAATTTCTCCATCAATTTAGTAGGTTTTACACTTCTCTGTTTCAGAGCCAGTTTTTCTGTATCAACACCAAATGCTATAGCCATTAATTCTGGCAGATATAATACGGGAATATCATACTCCTTACCTGTTTTGCGGGACAATAGCTTTTCTTTTCTATCGTATTGACCTACACAAGCAGGACAGACACCAATCATAACATCTACATCAGTTTCAAGGTCTTTTAATTCTGTGATTTTATCATCAACAAGCTTGAAACCAATATCTTCGTTCAGTCGAGCACAAAATCCGCAGCATTCTAATTTCGCTGCATATGCAACTGAGTTCGCACCAAGGGCTTCTATGATTGAATCCATTCTATAAGGTCTTTCGGGGTGATCTACTTCCAGAATTTTACTAGGTCTTATGAGATGACATCCATAATGTACAGCTATATTCAAGCCATCAAGCGGTATCTTTATTGCATTTTTAATCTTTTCTAGCATTTCATCTTGACTGAATAATTCAACAAAATGGTAGACTTTTGATGTACCTTTATATTCATAGTCAATCTTCTTCAAAACTGAATTTACCCTTTCAAAAGCAGCCTTATCTTCATTTAATAATACATGAACGGTTTTCAATGTTTCAAAACAGCCAGAACATACACTCATTACGTCTAATCCCATTTTTTCAGCTAGAGAAATATTTCTTGCTGCTATAGTCATCCAAGTGTCTACACTTAACGATTGTGTAGCAACAGGATCAGGGCAACAACTTGCTCCTTGCATTTCTTTGAATTCATATCCTAGAATCTTAGCAACTTCGCGAAAGGCAAATTCAAAATGCGGCATCTTTAATGGGATTGTGCATCCTAAAAACAAAGCATACTCCATTATTTTTCATCCTCCTTTACTGATTTTTTAATCAAATGACCAATTCCAGTTTCTTCAATAATAAAATTGATTTCTTCAAGATTTGGAGGCTCAATTTTTGGTAAGCCAAATCTATCCCTTCTTCTATCAATACTAATTCTTAATCCTCCTGTGTAGGGTACAACAAAACCATTTTCACATATAACATTGATTGTGCCTGTATACTCCTCAGGAATATTCTTTCCTTCTTTTACAGCTAAATTCCTTATTAAGGCTAAAATAAAAGAATAATCTACACCTTTTGGACATCTTTCGGTACATCTATGACAAAGAGAACATGTCCAGATTGCGTTACTTGATAAAATCACATCCTTTTGACCTAACAGGAGTGAAGCAACAACTCTATGAGGCTGAAGATCAATGAATTCCGACACAGTACAGCCAGAACTACACACTCCGCATTGAATACATTTCAATAGGGATTTTGCACCAACTTTCTCACTAATTTCATATCTTAAATCATGATCTAATTCCTTTGAATTCATAATTTCTTCTTCAGTCATTTTTAGGTAGCCTCCTTAGCTTTCTCTTTTTTTTCAATTCTATCACCTTTTTCACCTAAAGGGCCTAGTTCTTTTATCGTGTTAACAAAGTCGGTAACAACTTCAGAAAATCGCTTTCCTTCGCTGGCTGATACCCATTCGAGACGATAACGCTCTGGATTTATACCAACTTTTTCAAGAATTTCTTGAATTTCGTTATATCGTCTCAACATATCATGGTTGCCTTCTAGATAATGACAATCTCCAATATGACATCCTCCAACCAATACGCCATCAGCACCCTCTAAAAATGATTGCAACACGAATCTTTTTGGAATTCTGCCCGTGCACATTACTCTTATAGGGCGAATATTAGTTGGATATTGGAAACGACTAACTCCACATGTATCTGCTCCCGCATAACTACACCAATTACAAAGGAAAGTAACTATTCGTGGTCTTTCATCTACAAATTCTCCTTTTAATGCTTCGGTAATCATTGGAGTCAATTGATCATCTGCAAAATGACTCATTGTAATCGCACCTGCAGGACAGGCAGCAGAACAATCTCCACATCCTTTGCATAATAGTGGATTTGATTCTGAAACTAGTTTTTCATTGTCAAAATTAACACCTATAGCGCCAAAATTACAAACTTCCTCGCATTTTTGACATGCAAGACATAAAGATGGATTAAC
>JAEOTI010000164.1 GCA_016839955.1 Candidatus Hodarchaeota archaeon
AAAGTTGTAGCTCAAGGGGATATACGAAATTTATCTGAAGAAGTCGAAAAAACTCAGGAAACAAATGTAACCATTCAGTTAAAGAAAAGAATCCAAAATCTTTGCGTACCAATTTCGTTTGATCTACAAGCAGTCCGATTGTATCCTGTGGACCGAAAAATCGTTTTTAGTTTCAGTAACCATCTTGAAGCTTTGAATGCCTCAAAAGAAATCCTTCAGGTTAATAACCTTGCTGATTCTGATATTTATTCAATAGGACAGCATAAAGGGACTCTTTTAGGTCTTCTTTATAAAAAACAGGACTACTCAAACTACCTCTTAGATACAAGGGATCGGATTAAAGTTATTTTCATAGGAGAAGAAAAATCTACGATTTATGACCAAACTTGGCTTTCCCAAGGTGTTCTTCCTTTTGATATGAATACGAATATCTTAGAACATCGTTTTATTAGCTATAATAACGGTCAGCCCTATAAAATAAACCTTTGGACCAGAAAACTTCGAGAAATAGATTCAACTGAAATAGACCTTTTATTCTCAAGTACTCAAATTGCCGTTTGTCTTTTTGATTGTACCAATGAAGAATCCTTTCAATATTTGTACACATTATACTACGAAATTTGGAAACATGCAATGCCCATTCCCTCTTTAATCGTTGGGATAAAACCTTCGGATCCAAAACACAGAGTTGTTACAATAGATCGAGCCCAGAAGTATACATCAATGCTTTCAGAAGTTTCTGGCCTTCAAAATCTGTTTCTTGAAGTTGATCCAAACAATAAAAATGATTTTGAGAAAATTTTGACTAACATTGTGGTCTTACGACAAAACCAACAACAAAATGAATGATTTAGCGGATTTTAGGAAGAATGAAAAGTAATGGTAACAAGGGCTGTCATTTCGAGGTTTATTCTCTTCGAAGTTATCTCCTTTTCATGCCTTATTCCATTAATTATCTTTCTTCCTCCAAATGCGGAATCAATTTTGCTTAGCTCAAATACCAATCCGCTCCCTGATAACAGTCTTTCTTTTCTATATGACAATAGTAAAAGTGAGAAAGAAACGTCAATCATGGAATTAACTAACTTACAATCAATCAAAAAACTTAACAATCGATTTTTTATTATAGCTAATACAGATAAAGACATGATCAAGTTGAAAGATAATTTTAACTTGGAAATTCAGAAGATATTTCCAAATCTTAAGATGATGTCTGTTCAGATAAATAGTGAGAATCAATTAGCTGAACTTCGAGAGAAAGGCTACGAAATATTTAGTGATTATAAATTCGATTTTTATCCGTCTTTTTCACTTAATCAAAATCTGTACGATGAATTACCAAATATTACAATCCTCCAAGGTCAAGAAATGATTAATATAGACGACATTCAAGCTCAAGGTCTCACCGGTCAAGGTATCAAAATTGCTATTCTAGATTCGGGAATAAATGATAGTCATGAGTTGCTTAGTGGCCATGTGGTAGCAAATTACATTGCAAATGAAAACTCAAGTGATTTCTTTGATCATATAGGTCATGGAACTCATGTCGCATCAATAATTGCTAGTTGTGCGCCAAATGCCGAGTTACTTAATGTTAAAGTCATAGATAAAACTGAAAGTGGATCCATTGAAGCTTTAGTTACTGGATTGGAATATGCAATTAATGAAAGCGTAGATATAGTGCATATGAGTTTGGGGTTTCTGGGGGATGTACCATTAATTACACAAGCAGTTCAAATGCTCACTGTGAATAATATTCAATTAATTGCAAGTGCAGGGAATGAAGGACCAACTGGCCGAAGTGTTGGATACCCTGGAGGGTTTTACTCTACCATTGGAGTAGGTGCATTGTATAATGAATCTTTAATAGCTGGTTTTAGCTCTCGAGGACCGATAAAACATGGTATTTGTAAACCCGATGTTATGGCTCCCGGGGTAAAAATTTTTGGAGCTGATGCAGGTACAGAAGCTGAAAAAACTAGTATGAGTGGAACGTCCCAAGCTGCACCCTTTGTCACCGGAGGAGTAGCACTACTTCGAAGTAAGTATGGGAATATCAGTGTTTGGGCCTATAAAGCGGCTCTATTAAGAGCTTGCACAGGTTTTGAAGATGTTTCTCCAACAATTGTCGGAAATGGAATAATAGATTTTCAACAGGCTAATGATTATCTCAGTAATAATCAAACTAGTGCTGTTATTCCAAAGAA
>JAEOTI010000165.1 GCA_016839955.1 Candidatus Hodarchaeota archaeon
CTATGCAAATTTGGCATTATGAATACAAAGGTAGTCTAAGGATTTTTTTTACGGGAGCGTATTGTGGTGTTTTTGTTTTCGATGTCACACAACCTAATACTTTTGAAAGAATAAAATTCTGGATCGATGAATTCTGGAAACATAATGGAAGAGGCAAAATACCATTGGTTGTAGTTGGAAATAAAGTTGATTTACGAAGTTTAGCTCCAAAAACTGTCGAAAAAGAGGATGGAATTCGATTTTGTAAAAAATTGTCAAATCAGATCAAATCAAAAAGTTTTGACATATCCTATTTTGAAACCTCTGTAAAATTAAACCTAAATATAGAGAGACCTTTTCTGCATATAGCTCAACAATTCCTTCAAAGAAAATAAACAGTTTTTACAAATATAGCAAAAGAGAGGGCTTGAAAAATCTAAAAATATCTCCCACTCTCTATATGGTGATTCTAGATCAGGATATATGGATGAGACTTAAAGGAATGAGAGTTCTTACTTGAATAAGTTGGTCGGAATGGAGTTAGCAATAAAAGAAAAAAAAGGAAGGCGAGTTTATTTTAATTTGGTCTAAGAATTTCCTTTTGTTCTTCTAAAACTCCTTTCAAAACTTTATATATTGTATTTAGCCTGTTATAGAACCCGCTAGTATGAAATAGATGTTCTATTTTCAAAAAAAACTTATCATAATGATGAATCCATTCATGTAACAATGTGTTGAGAAATGTCTTTGGTTTTACAAACTGACATCTTTTTGCTGTTCTACTAAAGACTGAAATACTCGTTTTTTCCCTTCCCTGATTTATCCAAGTTTTATGGAGGCCATGGATTTGTGATCTACGAAAAATTGTCCTTTTCCCTCGAGTATAGACCGGTGATGGGGGTAAATTGTAAATTTTGTTTAGTGAGTTAACGATATGATTCGCATTTTGGTGAATATGCTCTTCTTCTCCACTTATTAAGGCTAAACCAAGATCATTAACGAAATTTAGAACATTTGATATTTCTTCTTGGTTTACCTTGATAGTTGCTGTTTTTGAAACTAAATAATCACATTTTTGAGAATTCGACCATTTTTTCCTAATTTTTGGTTTTAATGTTGGCCAACCAATTATACTCGCAAAAGGGACGTAATAACTGCCATTAGATGTAATAACGGTGTAGGTTTTTTTGTTGATCCTTTTGACTAAACCAGAAATTTCAACACCTTTGTAACCAAAAGAGACTGTTTTTCCAACGTCTATAATCATAAAAATTCCCTTTAAATCAATAGATGTTTGGTTTTATACAATGATTGGAGATTTTCACAAGAACTGGAGGTAAAATTATACTACTAGTAAGAATTTATTATTAAGTTATTATTTTCGATATTCTCCCAAGAATATCAAGAAAAGGAAAAAAGGAGAATTGTACAAAATTCTCCTCTAACCGGATATAAATGCTTCAGCACCTGAAAGTGCAGCACCTGCAGCGAGAGCTGCAACACCCATTACTTTTCTCATCAAAGATCCTAAGTCATAAACGATTTTAACTCTAAAATTCTTACCCGCAATGATTGCTCCAGTCTCTGCATCTTCTATAAATACATTGATCGCATGAGTTCCAACATCTTGGGGGACAAGAGTTAACCATAATGCATCTGCAACTTGGAGAATTTCACTAATTGCCTTAGAAATATCGTCTCCCGCTAGATCTAAGATAGGTAAAACATGCGTTGAACCGAGGTGGACTTCCTCTCGTGGGTCTAGAGTTAAGTCTAAATCTAGCTGTGACGGTTCAAATCCAGGAGCTACAATTTTAACTCTAATTGGTCTTCTCCGCTCTATAAAGTTAGGATCATTGTTAAAGAAAAAGAGAAATAAGGGTAGTGGGTCTCCTGGATATGCTACTTGGGGTAAAGCTGCATCAAAAAATAATTCTGTATTTCGAAATTCTGTTAAATTATCTTCTAGTTGAATCATTATGTGATCAATGATTTTAAAAAACTGTGGGATTTCTTTTTGCATTTTTGCGAGTACCAAATCAATTTGACCAATTTCTAGGTTGGGAAAATCTCGAATCCGAGTATAAGCATCATCAACCCTAACTCTAAAGTTGATCAACGCTTCTGCTGCTGCTTCACTTATTGCGGGAAAGTTCTGAACTAAATAACGAAGATAAAGAACTAATTCTCTCACTCGTTCAAATTCTGTTTCCGTATAATCGTCTCCTAAACCTTCTTTTGTTAAATTATCAATTAATTCGCTCCACTCATCAAATTTTAGATACGCCATTGGATCCAAATAAGCCCGAAAAACTTCAGAAAGGCAATTATCTACCGCTACAGGAAATTCTTCGAGTTCATATAATGGAGATAACCCGCCATGGTAATCAAAAGTAGCCACACGAGATACTTCTCTTAATGAGGAGACTCCAAGAACTAATAGAAGAAAGAACACAGAAATTAAGTACATTGCCACATGAAAAGGAAAATCTGGAAGGTCCTGTTCATGTCCTTTTTGGTATTCAGTTGCACCCACGCCAATTAAATAGCAAAAAAAAGCACCCACACCTAATAAAAATAACAATAATGTATTTTTTCTTGCTACTTTGAGGTTAGTAAAAATACTATCAAATCCTCTTACAGCTCCTAATGGCATTCCTGATGCTCGATAATCCATCAGCATCATTTCAACACCTTTGACACTAATAATTGAATCTAACAAATAAACGAATAAATTGAAGATAAAAAAGAGCCAAAGAAAAACAATAAGCCAGACAGGTATGTCTGCTTCAAATGTAATAAACTGCGCTTCTTCTGATGCTGTTAATGCACCGTCAAGCCATAAAAGAATAAAAATGAGTATTGGCAGTATTACAAAACCAGGAAAAGCCACTCGCCGCCCATAAGATCCAAGTTTTCGTTCAATGCCTTGAATGAAACTGGCGCTAAATCGACTAATTTTAAACTCTTGACTCATCTGTTCTCATCCAACCTAATGCGATTAAATTCAAAAATTTCTAAATTATGTTTGATCTAAGTGGGAGAAAGACAATTTATCATGAAATATTTATTTCAAAAAAACTGTTCCTGAAATTAAGTTTTCCTTAAAGATATCTTTTTGTGAACTTGTTTCTATCTGTAAATCTTATTCACCAAAATAATTCTAAAAAATCATTAAAAGAAGTAAATTAGTACTTAAAGCTCAAAAAAATTAATTTTACTAAATACTAGAATTTAGTTTACTTTAAATTTAGTTTTAAAGCCTATATCCCATGCTTTATAATAAATATGATTCAATTATCTATATTATGTGACCATGTTTCACCCAAAGTCAAACAGAATGGGGGGCACTGTCAATGCACAATTCAAAAAATATTCGGATTGCGTTTCTCTTTAATTTTATATTTCTATTAAATCTTTTTAGCATAATGAATGTGGAATCAACAAGTACTGATCCTCAAGAATCCAATAATGAAAAAATAACACCTGATTTACAAACCACTAGTCAAGTTGAACTTAGAATAATCCCAAATGCTACTTCACTTGGCGCAGGTCAGGCTGTTGAAGTCAACATTACAGTGGAGAATACTGATGACGAAACAGTATATGGAGTCAATCTTACGCTTTCAACAGATGGCTTTGACAATGAGACAGAAGTTGAAAATTTGACTCTCTCAATTGGAACTCTAAACGCTTTCGAAAGTAATTCGTCAAAATTGCAATTTAGTTTTCCTTCCTATGACGATATAGATTTTGTAGGAGATGCAATCGATCTTGTTTTTGTAATTGATTCAAGTGGATCCATGGGTTCTGAAATCACCGCTATCAAAACCCAACTAAATTCACTTTTAACTAATTTAACAGATAGTTATCATGATGTGCGGGTTGGGGCAGTTGTTTATGGGTCTAAGATATATTCTGAGTATCCTGCTGATGATCCACGGAACTATTTACCTCTATCTAACGATTTCATTGCCGTTAGCGAATTTATCGATGATTTGCGTGCTTATGGGGGAGAAGAGCCTTGGGGTGATGCTCTCTGGGTTGCAAATAATTTTTCCTGGCGTCTTCAAAGTCCTGTAGTAAAGATGATTGTCATAGTTGGCGATGAAGATTGTGATCCTGGCAAACTAGTGGGCGTAGGTGTCCTAGGGGGTTATTATAATGGTTCAGAACTTTTAGCTGTCGTTGATAGTCTCAAACAAAAAAATGTTAAGGTATATTCAGTCGTAACAGAAGACCCCCATGAGAATGTTGCGGACCAATTTCGTTGGATATCAGAATATACAGAGGGAAAGACATTTTCACTCGATGAGGGAGGATTAACTGCAGATGATCTTCCACAATTAATTAATGCTTGGGCATTGAACCAAACTCATGAGATGGTCGTTGAGATAACAGGTACTATTGAATGGCACTCTCCTATATTTGGTTTTCAAAAAACAAACACAACTGAGATTATCTGGATAGATCTGACTGCTCCAGATATTAGTATAAGTTCAAGTGTTCCTTTTACTATGGAAGATTCTGTCTCCTATCAAGTGTTTGCGTATGTTAATGATGTATCTAGCATCACTGCTGTGACTGGGTACTGGAAAACAACTGGGCTATGGAATTTTACGTCTCTTGAAAAAGTAGGAAAGTCCATTTATAAATTGGAATTACCAAAATACCCATTTGGCTCAGTTGTTCAATGCTATATTAATGCGCAAGATAGTTGTGGAAATGATGGCTCAACTGAGATAATGAATATTACTATCGCTTATCCTACAGTATCAAATGGATCAATAATGCGAATTTACTCAATAAACGATTCTCTTGCGTACAAATTAAATCTTGAATCATCAGCAGATTATGTAGTATGGATTACAAGTATAAATGGAACTACAGAACCTTCCTTATATTCTACTTCCAAAATTTTTACCCCAACTTCCACATCTTCTGAAAACAATACAAAAACGTTGGTTTGGAGACAAAAGCTAAGTGGTCCTGATCTTTTAAAGATCGATGCGGTCCCGGAAGGTCTGAATGAATCTGTTTTTATCAAAATATCCTTAGCTGCTATTAAAACCCTGGATATAACAAAATATATGTTAAATTTACAAGATTTCTATTTAAATGAAACTATTCAAGTTCACACCTTTAAAATTAACGTGACATTATCTGAAAAAGACGATAATAAGACTCTCAGTTTATATTTTCCTGAGTATTCAGATTTAATTGCAAAAATACGAGTTTACAACGAAAATTGGAGTCTTTCTGAAGGAATTGTTGATGAGTCTGGATTCTGGGCAGCATTTGACACCAATGGCATTTATTATTTGCGTATAGATCGGGTCTTCCGTACGGGTGTTTATTCTTTCACAGGGGATATTGTTGGTTATGATCCCTATCGACAGTACTATGATGCAGAAGGAGCGGCAGATGATGCATCTTTACCTCATATTGCATTATTCTTCACCTTTTTCACACTAATAGCGTTATCTAGGACTTATCGACGAAAGAAAAATCAAAATAATGTCTAATTCGAAACTCATCGACTTGTCTTAGGACTTCTTGAGGTTGTCTCTTGGTGTTCCCAATTAAAAATGATGTAAGAATTCTTCCAATTCTTTTTATTGTTTTATCTGTCTCAATAAGCCTTTTTCCATCAACCATTCAACCATCTAACTGCTTTGACTTTCATTCAAATGGATCAAGCCCTAGTTCATTTATATATTTTGAAAACAGTTCAACCTCTCAAGTAGCAACCTGGTTCGATACAATTCCTAGCACTATCTTAACTTGCTCAGACACTTTCCAACTTGAATCAACGCAGGACACTTACGTTGTATTAGGTGGGTATTCATCAAAATATGGCCAACAAAACGCCCAATTACGAATTGGAAACATTTCTAAGAGCGAAATAGATATTTTAGATGATGAAATTTTATTAAATAATACTACCTCACGCATTACACAAGTAGAGATTGCAACTAACAATCTAATCGTTGCTGGAGGACAGATCACTGCTATAGATGAAGATTATTTTCTATTTGTGACTTTTTTAAATGAAGAACAGAAATTTGTCACTAATACTTCTGTTTCGTGGTTTATTACTAATCCTGAACGAACACTTCGTCAAATTAAACTTATAGAAGATGAAAATAAAATATTAATTATAACTGTAGAAACAAATTATACTCAAGTTTCACCCATTTATTCTCGAGTTTATCAAATAGAAAATAATTCATCAATTTCTTTGCTCTCTGAGACTCAAATTGATGCTGCAGTACCTGTGACATTTTGTGCAACCTCCAATTCTTCTATTAATAACCTTGACTTTATAGTAGCTGCTCGGGTACAAGGATTTATGAATGTAATAGCTCTTTATAATCTAGAGAATTCATCAGGGAGTATGATGACTAATTTTCTCAGTAATTTCTCTATATCGGTTGATCAACTATATTCAAGACAACTAATGATTGATTCAAGTTCCACTAATTATCCCTATCAAATGTTATTATTAGGTGAAGAACTCAATAATAGTCTTAAAACTCCATTTATTCTAGAAATCATGGTTTTGAATAAGAACAGTGTTTCTTGGGGTCAATATTCTCAAATGGGAGACACGACATTAAATTATGAATCGGAGGATGCTTTTTTTGTAGATTTTGATAATAATGGAATATTTGAATTGATTTGGCAAATAACGGCCAGTTCCCAGCTTGGAGATTCAATTCATAAAGAAATTTGGTTGGTGGACCTAGAATTCGACCCGACTTTAATTAAAGTCACAGAAATTGATTCCACTGCTACTTTAAAGGCTTTTGCGACTGGAGCATCACTATCTAATGATAATTCGTTTCTCTTATCTTGTGGATATATCGTAAATGGAACAGAAAACTATGCTCAATTGGATTTACTTTCAATCCATCCATTCAGTATAACAATAGAATTAGAACGACGAGTTTGGATCTTTGGAGGAACTCTCGATGGATTAGCGAGACTTGAATGGTGGTCTGGTGATCCTGTTAGCTCATTACTAATCAATTTTCTCTTGTTGGACTCTATAAATCAAGAAATCTCTAACCAGTCTTCAATGACTGATGAAATCGGTTATACTTTTTTTTCGCATCAACTTCCATATGTTGAGGAGCCAATGTTCTATAATTTCTCAATATCATCAAATTTAAATGGTTGGAGTTCTGATGAAATCCTAATTGAGGTATGGCTAGATTGGTTTGATGAGATAAGCTTCGATTTCTCCTTCCATGACTCATATGGAGGGAAAGTAAGTGGTAACTTGTATCTTCAAAATTTATTTTCGAGAAACGAGACTTTTCTCATAAGTATCGTAGATCCAACAAGTTCTCTTCGTAGCTTTCGAGATTATCGGAATCCGACTATTTTAGAGCAACAAGGTGATCAATTAGCTTCATTAAGTGTCTCTAGATCAAATAGCTTTTCTAATGCGTGGAATAATACCCCATTCACGCTAACTACAATGGAGTCAATTGATTTAGTATTCGATGCCACAATAAAAGTTGATCATTCAGTTTCATTAACTCTCAATATAAATAGCTCCCTTATCTCTTATCCATTTGTTTCAATTCGTATTACTTCTGAAGAAATATGGTTTTCACCACTATTTCAATTGACTATTCTTGTTTTGCTTTCGCTTCTTCTCTCATCAGTTTTTTTCATAGGTTATCAAATGAAAAGAAAAAGACAACAGATACAAATGCTATCAAGTCTTCCACGTATTCAACCCATTGATTTAGCACAGGTATCTGTTCAGCTTCAAAGAAGTCAACCACTTGTTACTCGTTTGGTACTTAAAACAATCCCCGGTTTTATCTCGAAGTCAAATAGTAATCTTTTCTTTCCGTCCCAGTATTTAACAATAATGACTCAGGAACTTTTAGAACTCGAATCAGTTAAATCAATAGTAGAGCTTTCGGATCAACTCGACATTCATTTTAAGGAAGCTAAAATATTAATTGCAGATCTTCGCTACAGGGCGATTAAAGAAGACAATAAGAAAATGAAGAATAATCTGCGTTTGCTACTTGTAGATTCATCAATGATTAAGAAACTCGGATTAAAAGATGTAGATGGTGAATATTTACTCGAAGAACCTATTCTTGCAACCCCACAGGAAGTTGAAGTCGATACTCGACCAGTAGCTTGTATTTATTGTGGAGAATTGCTTCATGGCACAAAGTCTTGTCCTAGTTGCCATAAGGAACGGTTAAAATGTTCAATTTGCCGTTTAACTATATCTTTTGGAGAACAAACCACCAAATGCCCAAGCTGCAGTGCAATGTTTCATCAGGCTCATTTAGATGAGTGGTTGAAAATCAAAGGTAATTGCCCTGTTTGTGGACAGAATATCTAGTTGAAAGCACACTATTTATCTATCTTTAGAGAATAATTTTTCGAAAAATACCAAACATGTCTGGGCTAAGACATTCATTTCTTTGTTCTATATAATAGGTAAGGTGCTTAATCTGTGTCCAAAACCTAGACATTTTTCTAGAGAATACCTATTTGCCTCTCTTTTGGCTTTTTCTGTTACAATATTATGGTCTAGCTCTTATATAATTATTATATACGGATTAAAGGATATTCCTCCATTAATTTTTGCTGGATTGAGATATTGCGTTGCAGCATTGATCCTTATGAGTTATGTCTTACTAAATGAAGGTCATCGTAATTCTCTTAGTCAGCAATCAGGTTATTGGTGGGTGACGATTTGTTTTTACGGTTTCATCTTTGTGTCTGTTGTCCAAGGTGCTCAATTTGTTGGATTGGAACTTTTATCCGCAATAACTGTGAGTTTGGTCTTAAATTTAACAATTATTGTTGTCCTCTTTTTTTCTATTTTTTTATTAAAGGAATATCCGGATTTCTTTCAATTTTTTTTAATTATATTTACCCTAATAGGTGTAATTGTTTATTTTTATCCAATTGAGATAGGTTCTGAAGAGATTATAGGTTTGATGGTGATTTTCATTGGTATGTTTGCTAACGCACTATCTGCTATTCTTGGGAGAAGGATAAATAAGAACCAAGTAGCCTCTCCAGTAATAATAGCGGGTTTAAGTATATCTGTTGGTTCTTTGATTCTCCTTTTGTCCGGATTAATTATAGAAAACCATCCTTCATTTTCTATTGTCTCTTTGATGATTATACTTTGGCTTGGAATAGTTAATACCGCTTTAGCTTTTACATTATGGAATAAAGCATTACAAA